>JAIXVK010000291.1 GCA_027483085.1 Comamonadaceae bacterium
CATCCAGACGACAGCGCGAGGGCTCACCATTTTTGACGTAGCGCCAGGCAAGGTCGAGCGCGACTTGCAGCAGTGGCAACCGATTTGCGACTGGTTGAGTACCTGACCCGCTGTCACCCGGGCTACATGCGCCCCGGTCACCACTGGCTAGAGTTTGCGCATGAAAATCTTTGACACACTGGCGGAGTTGTCCGCCCAAGTCGGTACCACGGTCGCAGTCAGCGACTGGCTCACCATCAGCCAGACTCAGATCGATTTGTTTGCCCAGGCGACGGGAGATCACCAGTGGATCCATGTGGACCCGGTGCGCGCGGCGCAAGGGCCTTTCGGCACCCCGATTGCGCACGGCTTTTTGACCTTGTCTCTGATTCCCCAGTTTATGGAGTCCAGCCTGGCGGTAACCGAGGCCCGCATGGGGGTCAATTACGGGCTCAACAAGGTCCGCTTTGTGTCACCGGTGCCGGTGAAAAGCCGGCTGCGTGCCCATTTGAAGCTGCTGTCGGCAGAGCCGATTGATAACGGGGGTGTCCAGCAAAGCTGGGAAGTCACGATCGAGCGCGAAGGGGCTGCCAAGCCTGCTTGCGTCGCAGAGGCCTTGGTCCGCCAGTACCCCTGAGCCACCCGGTGGGGTGCGCCGCCTGGCGTCAGCTGCCGAAACCGTTTTGGCGCCAAGCCTCGAACACGGTGACCGCCACCGCATTCGACAGGTTGAGGCTGCGTTGCTCCGGCCGCATGGGCAAGCGCAAACTGCGCTCGGGGCTGAATGAAGTCCGCACAAAGTCGGAAATTCCCTTGGTTTCTGAGCCGAAGACCAGCCAATCCCCCGCTTGAAACGCGACCTCAAAGGGGCTGCGTGTTCCTCGGGTAGTGAGCGTAAATAGGCGCTCAGGATCGGGTTTCTCGTCCTCCAAAAACTGCTGCCAACTGGCGTGCCGCTTGAGTTGGGCGTACTCATGGTAGTCCAGGCCTGCGCGCCGCATGTGCTTGTCGTCCATCGAAAAGCCCAATGGTTCCACCAAGTGCAATTGGCAGCCGGTGTTGGCCGCCAGCCGGATCACGTTGCCGGTGTTGGGCGGAATTTCTGGTTCAACTAAAACAATATGAAACATGCCCTGATTGTCTACGCTCCGGCATCCCCCCGGGCAGTGCGCGCAAACACCAGTGCCGTGATGTGCTGAGCGCCGGCACGCTGCAAGACGGCGCTTGCGGCGGCCATGGTGGCGCCACTGGTCATGACGTCGTCCACCAATATGATGTTTTGGCCTTGCAAGTGCGCGCCGCTGTGCGGCTCCATCGCAAAAGCGTGCTGCAGGTTGTGTTGCCGCTCTTCGCGTGACAGCCCACTTTGCGGCGGGGTGTGAAAAAGGCGCAATAACCAATCCTCCCGCACTTTGGCAGGGCTCAGGTGGCGGGCAATTAGCGCGGATTGGTTAAAGCCCCGCTCCAGCAGCCGTTCCCGGGCCAACGGCATCGGGATGACCCAGTCAGCCGCTTCCAAGGCGGGCTCTACCCATGGCGCACTGCGCATGACGGTGGCGAAGTGGCGCGCCCAAGCCGGGTTACCTTGGAATTTGAAGTCCGCAATCAGCCGGTCCCACGGGTAGCCATAGTCCACGGCCGCAAGCGCTGCATTCCATACGGGCGGTGTTTCACTGCAGGCTTTACAGTGATGCAAGGTCGTCGGGATGGCGAGCGCGCATACCGCGCAGCGGTGTACCGGCTGGGCAAATGCGTGCACACAGTCTTCGCACACCGGGTGCGAGGGCCATGCTCTGCAAACTCGGCATACGCTGGGTACCTGGCGGCTTAACCCTTGGAGCAAGGCGCTGAACATGGGGCCAATATACTCGCGGACCGACGATTTTCCTGGCCATGACTGATCACAAGCCCCCCACCATAGACCCGGTTGCCGCAGCCCGTTGGGCGCACGCGCCGGTGGAGTCCGCCCCTTGGCTGCATGAGGAGGTCGCCCGCCGCATGGAGGACCGGCTGCAGTGGATCGTGCAAAAGCCGGCAACGTGGTTGGATTGGGAGCCCTCGCGGGGCGGCTATGAGGGGCATTTGCTAGTGCAAAAGCGCTATCCCAAAGCACAAAGTCACGTATGCGAGAGCACCTCAGACAGGCAACTGCATTCGCGGAAGATCCTGACACCGGCGTGGTGGAGTCCCGGGCGGTGGACGGGCGCCACGCCCCGGTTTGAAAAAGCGGCAGATCCGGTGCAAATGTTGTGGGCCAACATGGCGCTGCACATGGCCGCGGACCCACAAGCGTTGATCCGCGAGTGGCACTCCAACTTGGCTGTCGACGGGTTTGTGATGTTTTCTTGCTTCGGCCCCGATACCTTGCGGGAGTTGCGTCGTGTTTTTGACGTGGCGGGTTGGCCGCAGCCGCATCACCAGTTCACTGACATGCACGATTGGGGTGACATGCTGGTGCATGCCGGCTTTGCGGAGCCTGTGATGGACATGGAGCGCATTACCCTTAGCTACTCGTCAGCGGAGCGTCTATTGGAAGAGTTGCGTGGTTTGGGGCGTAATTTGCATACGAACCGCTTTGCCGGCACCAGAACCAAAGCGTGGCGCAAAGAATTGTTAGAGCGCCTCACCCGCGAGCTGGGCGCAGAGGATGGCCGCTTGACGATCACTTTTGAAGTGGTTTACGGACATGCCTTCAAGCCTAAGCCTCGTTTGAAGGTCGCGCCAGAGACGCGTGTTTCCTTGGGTGACATGCGCGCCGCCCTGAAAAACTAGGCAAAACCCCTACGGATTCCCCTTTGCGTGGCGCCGGGCTGACGCCTGTCAAGTTCGTTACTGTCATACAATGTTAGGAACGAGGTGATGGCATATTCCCCCTCCAGTTTGGACTGAGTTTTTATCGACCCAGTTCATTTCGGGTGACACGCATGACGAATCCGGGTTTTCGCTTTGCGACAGTAGAAGGGCAACAGGTCCACTGGCTTCTCCGGCGGAATTGTTCCGTAACGCCCCTGCAGTTGGTGTGGACTTATGTGGCGCTATGCGTAGTTTCCATTGGGATCGGGCTTTTCTTCTGGTTCCAAGGTGCAACGTTGGTGATTCCATTCGCCTCCTTGGAGTTGATCGCAGTCGGGCTGGCCTTTTACGTGTACGCAAGGCATTCGACCGACGGAGAGCACATTGCATTGCTGGACAACCGGCTCGTTGTTGAGCTGGAGTGTGGCGGTAAGCTGGAAAAAGCAGAGTTTCAGAGAGGCTGGGTGAGAGTTGAGCCTCGCGCAAGTGATACTTCGCTGATTGAGTTGTCAGAGCGTGGGCGAACCATTCAGGTCGGGCGGTACATACGCCCGGAGTTGCGACCGCAACTGGCTAGAGAGATTCGTTCGGCTTTGCGTGCTGCCTGAGGGCAGGCGTGAATCCGGTGCGGTGAATTATTTTGGGGCATCTAAAAGTGAACGAGATGAAGAACACAACGAACAAACTGGCTTCAATGCTGTGGACTGCCGGTGCTTTTGCCGGGACATCCCTCTTGACGCAAGCGCATGCTGTGAATGATTTGCCGGGCGGCCCAGCTGTTAATCAGCTGAATCTCGCACCCGCAGTCACCAAAATTGCCCAAGAGCAGCAATGGCTTCACTGGTTCATGTTGATCGTGTGTTCCGTGATCTTTGTGGCGGTTTTCGCCGTCATGTTCTATTCCATCTGGAAGCACCGCAAGTCGGTGGGTTACAAACCCGCTACCTTTCATGAGTCGGTCACAGTTGAAATCATCTGGACGATTGTTCCCTTCGTCATTGTGATTTTGATGGCGCTACCTGCTACCAAAGTGGTGGTCGCCATGAAAGACACCACCAATGCTGACTTGACGATCAAGGCGACAGGCATGCAGTGGAAATGGGGCTACGACTACATCAAGGGCGAGGGCGAGGGAATCGGCTTCGTGTCCACCTTGGACAGCGACCAGCGCGCCTTGTCAGACGCTGGTGGCCCCAAGAAAGGCGAGTCCATCGACAACTATTTGTTGAAAGTGGATAACCCATTGGTGGTTCCCGTGGACAAGAAGGTCCGCATCATCACTACGGCCAATGACGTGATCCACGCCTTCATGGTCCCTGCATTCGGTATCAAGCAAGACGCGATCCCTGGGTTTGTGCGTGACACTTGGTTCCGTGCTGAGAAAACTGGCGACTTCTATGGTCAGTGCGCTGAGCTGTGCGGAAAAGAGCACGCCTACATGCCCATCCATGTGAAGGTGCTCTCTGCAGAAGACTACTCCGCTTGGGTGGCCGGCGAGAAGAAAAAGCTTGCTGCCAAAGCAGACGATCCATCGAAAGTCTGGGCTCTGGATGACATCTCCAAGCGCGGTGAAAAGGTTTATGCCCAGAACTGTGCAGCCTGCCACCAAGCTAATGGCAAAGGCGCTGGCCCCATCAAGGCTCTGGACGGCGCTGCCGTAGTGCTCGACGCTGACAAGAGCAAACAAATCGCTATTTTGTTGAATGGTCAAAACAACGGCTCAATGCCCGCATGGAAAACATTGAGCGACACAGACATCGCTGCTGTGATCACTTACACGAAGAACAACTGGTCTAACAAAACCGGTCAGGTTGTGCAGCCCGCCGAAGTGCTGGCTTTGCGCAAATAAAGTCTTCAGGCAGAACGTAGAAATTTGAGAAGGACCTCACCATGAGCGCCGTACTAGACCACCACGATCACGCCCACGACGATCACCACCATGCCCCTACGGGTTGGCAGCGTTGGGTGTTTGCGACTAACCACAAAGACATCGGTACTTTGTACCTGTTGTTCAGCTTTACGATGTTGATCATCGGCGGCGTGCTGGCTTTGTTGATTCGCGCTGAGTTGTTCCAACCCGGCTTGCAACTGGTCAATCCCGAGTTGTTCAACTCGTTGACAACGATGCACGGCTTGATCATGGTGTTCGGCGCCATCATGCCGGGCTTTGTGGGTTTCGCGAACTGGATGATCCCGCTGCAAATCGGTGCATCCGACATGGCCTTTGCCCGCATGAATAACTTCAGCTTCTGGCTGATGATTCCTGCCGCGCTGATGCTGGTGTCTTCGTTCTTCATGCCTGGTGGCGCACCTGCTGCTGGCTGGACTTTGTACGCGCCTTTGACCCTGCAAATGGGGCCTTCGATGGATGCCGGCATTTTTGCTATGCACATCCTGGGCGCTTCGTCCATCATGGGTTCGATCAACATCATCGTCACCATTTTGAACATGCGCGCTCCCGGCATGACCCTGATGAAGATGCCTATGTTCTGCTGGACATGGTTGATTACCGCCTACTTGCTGATCGCTGTAATGCCAGTGCTGGCTGGCGCCATCACCATGACACTGACCGACCGTCATTTTGGTACGAGCTTCTTTAATCCCGCCGGTGGCGGTGACCCAGTGATGTACCAGCATATTTTCTGGTTCTTTGGTCACCCTGAGGTGTACATCATGATCTTGCCGGCGTTCGGCATCGTGAGCCAGATCGTTCCTGCTTTTGCCCGCAAGAAGCTGTTTGGTTACGCCTCCATGGTGTACGCCACTTCTTCCATTGCAATCTTGTCGTTTATCGTGTGGGCTCACCACATGTTCACAACTGGCATGCCAGTTACGGGTCAGCTGTTTTTCATGTATGCGACCATGCTGATCGCTGTCCCCACAGCTGTGAAGATCTTCAACTGGATCGCCACCATGTGGCAAGGTTCGATGACTTTCGAAACCCCCATGTTGTTTGCAGTGGGCTTCATTTTCGTGTTCACCATGGGCGGATTCACTGGCCTGATTTTGGCCATGGCGCCCATCGACATCCAATTGCAAGACACTTACTACGTTGTGGCTCACTTCCACTATGTGTTGGTGGCGGGTTCTTTGTATGCGATGTTTGCCGGCTTCTATTACTGGGCACCTAAGTGGACCGGTGTGATGATCCCTGAGTGGAAAGGCCGTTTGCACTTCTGGTGGTCGCTGATCGCGTTTAACGTGACTTTCTTCCCGATGCACTTCTTGGGTCTGGCAGGTATGCCACGTCGCTACGCGGACTACCCGATGCAGTTCGCTGACTTCAACATGATTGCGTCCATTGGCTCCTTTGCCTTCGGTTTGGCGCAGGTGTATTTCTTCTTTGGTGTGGTCTTGCCTGCCATGTTGGGTAAAGGCGAAAAAGCGCCCCAGAAACCTTGGGAAGCTGCCGAAGGTCTGGAGTGGGAAGTGCCATCCCCAGCACCATTCCACACTTTTGAAAACCCACCCAAATTGGACGCTACTGCGACCAAGGTGATCGGCTAATGTCTGAGCCTACCAATCAGAAGAAGGCGAACGCACGATTGGGGCTGATTCTTGCCTCGGTGGCGGCCGTCTTCTTCCTCGGGTTCATGGCCAAAATGATTTTGTTGGGGAAGTAGCATGGCCAATGTCCGCGCAAACCGGAAAATGATGGGCAAGCTGGCGGTGATCACTGTCAGCATGTTCGCCTTCGGTTATGCGTTGGTGCCTTTGTATCAAGCTATTTGTGAGATGACCGGGATCAATATCTTGGCCCTCGGTGAACAAGTGATCATGGGTAAAAAGGCCCCGCCGGTGAATTCACAGGTGGACACCTCCAGGAGCATCACCGTCGAGTTCGACGCCAACTCCCGTGGGCCGTGGGAGTTTCGCCCGGCTCAGCGATCCATGGTCGTTCACCCCGGCGAAATGACCACCGTGGTTTATGAGTTCCAGAACGTGCAAAACCGCCGGATGTCAGCGCAAGCTATCCCCAGCTACGCACCGATGCAAGCCTCTGCGCACTTCAACAAGCTGGAGTGCTTCTGTTTCAGCCAGTACACCTTGGAGCCGGGCGAGAAGAAATCGTGGCCGGTGGTCTTCGTCATTGATCCCAAACTGTCGAAAGACGTGACGACGATTACTTTGTCGTACACCTTTTTTGAAGTCGGTGGAAAGACTCCCCCGGCACCCGTGGCGGTGGTGAAGCCCTCGCTTGATGAGTCTGCAGGCTCTTAATGGCACAAGAAGCAACATCAGGGAAGGTGTCGTTTCTGACCAGCGTGAAGCTGGTGGCTTGGTCTTTTTTGGGGATTCGCAGTAGCAAAGGCTATCGCGATGATCTGTCCAAGGTGAACCCTTTGCATGTGGTTCTCGTGGGTTTGATAGCCGCCGTGCTTTTGGTGGTAGGGCTGATCAGTCTAGCGAAGTGGGTGGTGGGGGCTTAAGCTCGCACCACCTCAGTGTAAAGATTCGGATTTGAGAAGAAATGGAGAAGAAATGAGCTCAGCGACACACGGCACAACGCCTTATTACTTTGTGCCCGGTCCTTCCCGTCACCCCGTGATGGCGTCGGCCGGTTTGTTCTTCGTGATTCTCGGCGCTGGTCAGTGGATCAACGGTTCTGCTTGGGGCAAATACTCTCTGATGCTGGGTATGGTCTGGTGGCTGTTCGTTCTGTACCAATGGTTCCGTGATGCCGTCATGGAGAGTGAAGGCGGCCAATACGGCCGGAAGATCGACATCTCTTACCGCTGGAGTATGAGCTGGTTCATTTTTTCCGAAGTCATGTTCTTCGGCGCCTTCTTTACTGCGCTCTGGTGGGCACGTTCACATTCGGTGCCTGCGCTTGGTAGCTTGGAAAATTCCTTGCTTTGGCCCGATTTCAAGGCTGTCTGGCCTAGTGTCGCTGCCGGCATGACTGCTTCCCCCGGCGGTATCGTCGAGCCCTTTACCACCATGGGTCCTTTCTGGCTGCCTACGATCAACACGGCACTGTTGTTGACATCGGGCGTCACTTTGACGATCGCTCACCACGCCTTGATTGACGGTAACCGTTCAAAGACGATCGCCTTCATGTGGGCCACTGTTTTGTTGGGTGTGACCTTCTTGTTCGTTCAAGGCTACGAGTATTACCACGCTTACACCGCCTACAACTTGAAGCTGAATTCTGGGGTGTTCGGTTCGACTTTCTACATGCTGACCGGCTTCCACGGTTTCCACGTGCTGGTGGGTATGTTGATGTTGCTGTTCATCACATTGCGTCTGCAAAAGGGCCACTTCACCCCCGAGCGCCACTTCGGCTTTGAAGGCGCTGCTTGGTACTGGCACTTTGTGGACGTGGTCTGGTTGGGACTCTACGTGCTGGTTTACTGGTTCTGATCGTGCACACCAACAAAAAAGGCACCCTCGGGTGCCTTTTTTGTTTCAGTCACAATCAGCGGCCTTCAGGAATACCTGTCGGATGGATGTAGCCCAGCTTCCAAGCCACCAAAATACAAAGAAATAAGAATACGGATACACCGACACGCAAGCCCAAGGCGCGGGCCATGTTTTTCGATTTTGCGTGCTGGGAATTTCCGCCGCGCAACATGAAATAGAGGGCGGCTCCCAAGCTACCCAGAATTGCAACAAAGGCCAAAATTGCGAGATAGGTCATGAAAGGCATTATTACGTGAATAGGAATACGCGCTGGTGGACGATGGCAATAGCCGCTTTTCTGTCTGCTGCGCTGACACTATCGCTTGGCTTTTGGCAGTTGCGTCGTGCGGCCGAAAAGCAGGATTTTGTCCGTGCAATGCAAGCCGCCCAAAACGCAGCCCCCTTGGTCGGAGACGATTGGATCAAGGGCAAAGACCCCTCGTCGGTATTGCATCGATCGGTTCAACTACGCGGGCAATGGATCGCTGACCGCACCGTTTTTTTGGATAACCGGCAGATGAATGCCAAGGTCGGCTTCTATGTGCTTACGCCTTTGCGTATCCAGAACACCGACACTGTGGTTATGGTCCAGCGTGGCTGGGCCCCGCGTAATTTTGTGGATCGCAGCCAACTCCCGGTGGTCGAGTCGCCTGTGGGGACGGTGGCTGTCACCGGTCGAATTGCCTTGCCGCCATCCAAGCTTTATGAGATGGGCGACCCAAGCGTTGGGGCGATACGGCAAAATCTGGACTTGCCGCAATTTCGCGTGGAGACCGGGCTCGCACTTGCGACCCATGTGACGGTAGTTCAAACCGGACCAGCCTCTGAGGGGCTCTTGCGGGATTGGCCTGTCGTCAACGCCGGGGTCGAAAAACACCATGGTTATGCAGCGCAGTGGTTTGCACTCACAGCGTTGATTGTCGGACTGTTTGCCTGGTTTCAATTGCGAAGACGCACTTCACTACCCAAGGATCCTGATTTCCATGTCTAGCCCGCAGATTCCTGATGACCGCCCGCTGGGACTGACCGTTCACTCCTTGCCAGAGCCTTCCGGCGAGCTTCAGACCCGTGCCGTCAATACGCGCGCCGGTCGCTGGCGCATGTTGGCTGTCATGTTGGTATGTGCCGCGCCAGTGATTGCCTCGTATTTCACTTACTACGTCATCCGGCCCGAAGGGCGTCGCAATTTCGGCGAGTTGATCCAACCGCAGCGACCTTTGCCGGCTGTTGCTGCTGCCAACTTGCAAGGTGCTCCGGTGCAACTTCCGGCGCTCAAGGGGCAGTGGCTCTTTGTGA
>JAIXVK010000515.1 GCA_027483085.1 Comamonadaceae bacterium
CCGCCTTTCAAGGTGTACAAAAGCCCGAGGCTATCGACTTCGGCGCGATTCGTACACCAGAGGCCCTGTAGCTTGTGGCACATTGCGCTGGATCAAATTTGCTAATGAAAGTCCCGGCTGGTCGTCGCCAGTTCACCCAGCAGGTGCGTCATGTCCACCACGCGCTTGGCAATCACATGGCGGACTTGACCACCAGTGGCCTCGTCACGCTGCCACACGCCGTACACCGCCATCAGCCGGGCGCGGTAGACCGCGTCGCGGAACTGCTCTTTCACCGCTTTCCAGACGATGATGTTCACACTGCCGGTTTCGTCCTCTAGCGTGACAAACACCACGCCTTTGGCGGTGCCCGGTTGCTGCCGCGCGGTGACGATGCCGCAGGCGCGCACCAGCCGGCCGCTGGGGTAATCGCGCATCTGAGCAGCAGTGAGTAGCTTCTGTTTTGATAGCTGCTCGCGCAATAGCTGCAAGGGGTGGGAGCGCAAAGTGAGACCGGTGGCCGCGTAGTCAAAGGTCACTTCTTCACCCTCGTCGGCCGGAGGCAGCTCCAACACATCTTCTTCAATCGGCACGCCTTGCAGCAGTGCGGGCGCGGGGCGCAGGGTCGAGGCGTCCCACACCTGCTGGCGACGGTGACCGCTGAGGCTGATGAGGGCATCGGCACTGGCCAGCGCCTTGAGGTCGCCTGCATCCAACTGGCAGCGCAGGGCCAGGTCTTGGGTGCTGGTGAACGGGCCTTTTGCGCGCGCGGTGCAAATGCGCTCTGCCACTTCTTTCTGCAAGCCACTCACCATGCGCAGACCGAGACGGATGGCCGGTTGGGTTTGCAGCGCCCATCCATTTGCGGCAGGGTGCTGCTCTTGCGGCTGCTCCAGCGTGCAGTCCCATGCGCTGTGCAGAACATCCACGGCGCGCGCTTCCACCCCGTGGCGTCGGGCGTCTTGCACCAGCTGTGCCGGGCCATAAAAACCCAACGGCTGGCTGTTGAGCATGGCTGCCAAAAAACAAGCTGGCTCATGCCGCTTGAGCCAGCAGCTCACATACACCAGCAGCGCAAAGCTGGCCGCGTGACTCTCGGGAAAGCCGTATTCGCCAAAGCCCTCAATCTGCTTGAACAGCGTATCGGCAAACTCCTGCGTGTAGCCGTTTTTGAGCATGCCGCCCACCAGCCGGTCATAAAACTTGCCCACGCCGCCCTTGCGCTTCCAGGCGGCCATGGAGCGGCGCAGTTGGTCCGCCTCGCCCGCGGTGAAGTCGGCAGCGGCCATGGCGATTTGCATCACCTGTTCCTGAAAAATCGGCACACCCAAGGTGCGCTTCAAAGCCGCCTTCAGGGCAGGTGACTCGTACATCACTGCTTGCGGATTGGCGCGCGCCTTGAGGTACGGGTGGACCATGCCGCCCTGAATCGGCCCCGGCCGGACGATAGCCACCTCGACCACCAGGTCGTAAAAGCACTGCGGCTTCAAGCGCGGCAACATGCTCATCTGCGCGCGGCTCTCGATCTGGAACACGCCCACCGTATCGGCCTGGCAGATCATGGCGTAGGTGGCCGGGTCTTCGGCGGGCACGTCTTGCATGCGCATGGGCGCGCCGCGCCACTGGCCGATGAGGTGCAGGCAGCGGCGTATGGCGCTGAGCATGCCCAGGGCCAGCACATCCACTTTCAAGAGGCCCACCGCGTCCAGGTCGTCCTTGTCCCACTGGATGACCGAGCGGTCGGGCATGGACGCGTTTTCCACCGGTACCAGCCGGGTTAGCGGGCCTTGGGTCAGCACAAAGCCGCCTACGTGTTGGCTGAGGTGACGGGGAAAGCTTTGTAGCTGCGTAGCAAGGTCGAGCCAGAGTTGCAGGCGACGCGGAGGTGGCAGGGGCGAACCGTCAACCAACAGGCCAGGCTCAGCAGCGCCACCCTCGGGAGCCAGAGCGGCAGGGCGCCCAGCTCCGTGTCCCCCGCCCGCGTTGCGGGCTCCTCCTTGACCTGCGCTGTGCGCCCTGCCACTCTGGCTCTGTCCTGTCGCACCATAAGCCTGCACTTTTGAATCAAAACTAGCTCCAGCGCTCACGAAATCTGCGCTACTAGCTATTTTTTCGATAGCAGATTGCAGCCGCTCCACCAGCACTGCACGGCTGTACATGCCCGGATGCTCCTTGGCCATAGCCGTAATCAGCACCTCGGGAATCTCCAGCGCCCGCCCCACATCACGGAGTGCGCTGCGCGGTCGATAGCTGGCCACCACGGCGGTAATGGCGGCGCGCTCCCGGCCGTATTTGGCGTAGATGTACTGGATGACTTCTTCGCGCCGCTGGTGCTCAAAGTCCACATCAATATCGGGCGGCTCGTCGCGCTCCTTGGAGATGAAGCGCTCAAACAGCACGTTCATGCGGCTGGGGTCCACCTCGGTCACGCCCAAGCAGTAGCAAACCGCAGAGTTCGCCGCCGAGCCCCGCCCCTGGCACAAAATGCCGCGCTCTCGCGCAAAGCGCACCAAGTCGTGCACGGTGAGGAAGTACATCTCG
>JAIXVK010000117.1 GCA_027483085.1 Comamonadaceae bacterium
CGCTCAGTTTGTCGTGGATATGAATGGCCGCGCCCTAAACTGGATCGGCTGGGTCACCCGCCTGCCACGCACCGAGGACTATGTGCCCCTGTTTCCCTGGCTGGGCGTCATGTTGCTGGGTTTCGCGTTCATGCACAGGTGGCAGCGCCAACCCCGCACGGTGCGGCTGCCACTGCCGGCAGCCCTGACGCGGCGGCTGGCAGCACTGGGGCAGTGGAGTTTGAGTTACTACCTGCTGCACCAGCCGGTGTTACTGGGCCTGCTTTGGTTGGCCGGAATCGGCCGCTAGCTCTGCAGCTGCGCCCCTTTGCCGGGTGCAGCGGCCTTGGGGCGCAAGCCAGTGACAGGCAATAAAAAAGCGGCCGAAGCCGCTTGATGGGAATCAGCCTGTAGAGGCTTATTCGCCCTTGGCTTTAGCGCGCAGGTCTTCCTGGAACTTGGCAATCTTCTGTTGCTGCAGTTGCTGGGCGATTTGCGGCTTCACGTCTTCGTACTTGGGCAACTGGGCTTCGCGCAGGTCATCCAAACGGATGATGTGGAAACCGAACTGGGTCTTGACCGGAGTGTCGGTCATCTTGCCCTTGGACAAGGCCACCAGCGCGTCCGAGAACTCTTTCACGTAGCTGCTGGCGTTGGCCCAATCGAGGTCACCACCATTGGCGCCGGAGCCTGGATCTTTGGAGTTTTTCTTGGCCAGATCTTCAAACTTGGCGCCTTTTTTGAGCTGGGCAATCAGGGCCTTGGCCTGGTCTTCTTTTTCTACCAGGATATGGCGGGCGCGGTACTCTTTGCCGGCGTTGGCCGAAGCAAACTTATCGTACTCAGCCTTGGTTTCTTCGTCGGTGACCGGGTTCTTTTTCTGGAAATCGGCAAACAACTCGCGGATCAGGATGGACTGGCGGGTCAGGTCGAGCTGGTTTTTGTAGTCATCCGTCGCGTCCAGACCGCGTGCCTGCGCTTCTTGCACAAAAATTTCGCGGGCGATGATTTCCTCGCGCATCTGGCCTTGCATTTCAGGCGTTACGGGGCGGCCGGAGCGGGCGACCTGTTGGGCCAGTGCTTCCATGCGCGCAGTGGGAACTGCCTTGCCGTTCACGATGGCAATGTTCTGCGCCACAGCGCCTTGGGAGACCGCCATCAGGCTGGCTACAGCCAAGGAGGACAAAATGTGCTTCTTCATACCGTTTCCTTCAGGAATGCTTAAATCTTAGTGTTGCCAGAGGGCGAGGCTTCGGCCTCAATGGCCAAGGCATGAAGGCCTTGATCAATGAAATCTTGCAACGAATCATACACAAGGCGATGCCGTGCTACGCGGCTCAAACCGGTAAATAAAGGTGAAGCAATCCGCACCCGGAAATGGGTGCCGACACCGCTGTCATTGGCACCCACATGGCCGGCGTGCTGGTAGCTTTCATCGATGACTTCAAGGCGCAGCGGCTGCAGTTGGGCCTGCAGGCGCTGCTCCAGATTGTGGGCAGTAGGAGCCAGGGCGCTCATGGCTTGGGGGGCTCCTCGGGTGCGCTATCGCCCTTGAGATAAGGCGAAATGTAGAGGCCCTGACCAATTAAAAAAGCCAGCGGGAACACATAACCCCAGAGTTTGAAGTTGGCCCAGGCGTCTTCGCTGAAATACGCGGCGACATAACCGTTACTGATCGCCATAAACAGGGTGTACCCGATCCAGGCGATATTGAGCTTGTGCCACACCGGGTCGGGGAGCTCCAGCTGGCTGCCCAACATGGATTTCAAAAAGTTGATTTTCATGCCCCACACCGCCACGGCCAGCGCAATCGCCATGCCTGCGTAAAGCACGGTGGGCTTCCACATGATGAAGCGCTTGTCGTGCAAGAGCAGCGTGATGCCGCCGAACACGAGAATCATGCCCAAGGTGATCTTGTGCATGGTGGTGAGCTTTTTGTCGATCCAATAAATGATCGCCATTTGCGCCACGGTGGCAGCCATCAGCACCGGCGTGGCGAAATAAATCGCTTCGTCTTTGCTGATGCCAAAGGTGTCATGCAGCTTGTAGGCCGCAAAAAACAAGAGGATGGGGATGAAGTCGAGAAGTGTTTTCATTTGGGCGTGAAGTGTAGCGAGGCCGAGTTCATGCAGTAGCGCAAACCGGTGTCGGTAGGGCCATCGGGGAACACATGCCCCAAGTGAGCGCCGCACTGGCTGCACACGGTCTCAACCCGCACCATGCCATGGCTGCGGTCGGTGATCTCGGTAATCGCGCCCGGAATCGCGAGCGAAAAGCTGGGCCAGCCGCAATGCGCGTCAAACTTGGTGTCGGAGTCAAACAGCTTGGCGCTGCAGCACATGCAGTGGTAGCTGCCGTCGGCCCAGTGGCCCTCAAACTTGCCGGTGAATGGCCGCTCGGTGGCGGCGTGGCGGGTCACCTGAAACGCGACCGGCTCCGCACCTTTTTCGGCGAGCAGGGCTTTCCATTCAGCGTCGGTTTTTTGGATAGGGAAGGTCATGTGAACTCCTGGGGTAGGTGGATGCAAGGCAGCGCTGAAAGTTCAGGAGCTGCAGCTGATGGAAATCTGCGCGGCCCAGTCGGGCGGAAATCCGGCCCAGGCCTCGAAATCCGGATGTTCGTCGCACGGCGTCTCCAACACTTTCAGCAACTCAGCGACCACGCTGAAATCCTTCTGTCGGGCCGCTTGGATGGCTTGCTCGCCCAAATGATTGCGCAACACATATTTGGGGTTGGTTTTGAGCATCAAATCAGCCGCTAGCGCTCGTGGTATGTGCGCGAGTAGCTCGGAATAAGATAGCAACCAAGCGTCAAAGCCCGCTCTGTCCAGGAACAGGTCGCGCACCGAATCAGCATTGGCGCTGGGATCAGCAACCCAGTGGCTGAGGCGCCGCCAGAAGATGGTGAAGTCGACTTTGTCCGCAGCCAGCAACTTCAAAATGCCCTCGATGACCGGCTTCTGGGCTTCTTGCACGTCGGTAAAACCGAGCTTGGCCGCCATGCGGCGGGCAAACGCCTGGGGGTAAAGGTCCTTAAAAGTTTCGAGGGCCGCAATGGCGTGCTCCTGCTCATTGATCAGCGGCATAATGGCTTGGCCCAAGCAAAACAGGTTCCAGTACGCCACATTCGGCTGCTTGTAAAAGGCGTAGCGACCGCCCGTGTCTGAGTGGTTGCAAATGTGGCCGGGGTCGTAGGCGTCCATGAACTGGAAGGGCCCGTAATCAATCGTCAGGCCCAAGATGCTCATGTTGTCGGTGTTCATCACCCCATGGCAAAAACCCACCGCCTGCCAGTGCGCCACCATCTCGGCGGTCCGCGCCGTCACTGCGGCCAGCAGCGCCACATAGGGGTTGCTGTTCCAGCGCGCGTCGGTGCGGCACTCGGGGTAGTAGTGGTCGATCACAAAATCGGCCAGGGTTTTCAGCTCGCCGGGCATGCCGTGGTGGCAGAAGTGTTCAAAGTGCCCGAAGCGGATAAAGCTCGGGGCCATGCGCGTAACCACCGCGGCTGTTTCTATCGTCTCGCGCCGCACCGGTGCATCGGACCCGGTGACACACAGCGCGCGTGAGGTGGGCACGCCCAGGCCATGCATCGCCTCACTCGCCAAAAACTCGCGGATGCTGCTGCGCAACACAGCCCGGCCATCACCCATGCGGGAGAAGGGGGTCAAGCCCGCGCCCTTGAGCTGCACTTCCAAGCCATCGACTTCGCCCAACAGGATCGCGCGGCCGTCGCCCAACTGCCCGGCCCATTGGCCGAACTGGTGGCCGCTGTACACACTGGCCAGGGGCAAGCTGCCGGTCAGCGGGCGGTTGCCGGTGAGCGCCTGCAAGACATCCGGGTCGCGCAACAAAGCCTCATCCCAACCGGCGCTGCGCGCGGCAGCTGCGCTAGTGCCCACCCAATACGGTGCCGGAAGCGGGGTGGGGGACAAAGGCGCATAGAACGCGTCTCCCAGCGTGGCAAAGCGGTTATTCCAGCGGAGGGGGAGGTCCAGAGCGTCGGGCGCATGGGGCAAATGGGGCATGGGTGAATTGTCCCGCATATGACTAATTCAGCGTCTCCGAGGGGACTTGCTCGCAGTACTATGTGAGTCGCCGAAGTTGCAACAGCTTGTATCCGGTGTTGGTGTGTTTGTTACAAAAATTTAGACAGAGGTGACTTGATGTTAGGTCTGATGCAAAGCCAGCAGTTGCTGATCTCCACCTTGATTGACTTTGCCGAGCGCCACCATGGCGAAGGCGAAGTGATTTCCCGCCGGGTGGAAGGTGATATCCACCGCACCAATTACAAAGAGGTGGCCGCCCGTTCCCGCAAAGTGGCCAACGCCCTCGATGGCCTGAACCTCGCGTTTAGCGACCGCGTAGCCACACTGGCTTGGAACGGCTACCGCCACTTGGAGCTGTATTTCGGGGTGAGTGGTTCGGGTCGCGTGCTGCACACCCTGAACCCCCGCTTGCATCCTGACCAGATCGTCTGGATCGCCAATCACGCCGAAGACCAAGTCTTGTGTTTCGACATGAGCTTTTTGCCCATCGTGCAAGCCGTGCACAGCCGCTGCACCACCATCAAACATTTCATCGCGCTCTGCGATGCGGACAAGCTGCCCGCAGATTCCGGCATTCCAGGCCTGCAAAGCTACGAGGCTTGGATCGGCCAGCAGCCCGCCACCTACACCTGGCCCGAGTTTGACGAAAACTCGGCCTCCAGCATGTGCTACACGAGCGGCACTACCGGCAACCCCAAAGCGGCGCTGTACAGCCACCGCTCCACTATATTGCACGCGTTCTCGGGCGCTTTGCCCGATGCGCTCAACATGAGCGCCCGTGATGCGGTGCTGCCAGTGGTGCCCATGTTCCACGTCAACGCCTGGGGCTTGCCGTATTCGGCTGCCATGACTGGCGCCAAGTTGGTGTTCCCCGGCCCTGCGATGGATGGCAAATCCATTTTTGAGTTGATTGAAGCCGAGAAGGTCAGCTTCGCAGCCGGTGTACCCACCGTGTGGCAAATGATGCTGGGTCACATGCAAGCAGGCGGCCTGCGCTTCTCGACCCTGAAGCGCACTGTGATCGGTGGCTCGGCGTGTCCGCCAGCCATGATTACCGCCTTTAATGATGTGTATGGCGTGGAAGTGCTCCATGCCTGGGGCATGACGGAGATGTCGCCCCTGGGTACGGTGTGTACCCTGAAGAACAAGCACCTTGCCATGGACTCCGCCGATAAGATGAAGGTCCGCCTCAAGCAAGGCCGCGGCATTTACGGCGTGGACATGAAGATCGTGGACGGCGAGGGTGCCGAGCTTCCATGGGACGGCAAAGCCTATGGCGACCTGCTGGTCAAAGGCCCCTGGGTCATCAGCGAATACTTCAAGGGTGAGGGCGGCTCACCCTTGGTCGATGGCTGGTTCCCCACCGGCGATGTGGCCACTATCGACTCCGACGGCTTTATGCAAATCACCGACCGCAGCAAGGATGTGATCAAGTCCGGCGGCGAATGGATCAGCTCTATCGATGTGGAAAATATCGCCATGGCCCACCCTGCAGTGGCGATGGCGGCTTGCATCGGTATGAAGCACCCCAAATGGGACGAGCGGCCCATCATTGCGGTGGTCAAAAAGCCGGGTAGCGAAGTGAGCCGCGATGAGCTGATCGCTTTTTACGACGGCAAGACCGCGAAATGGCAGGTGCCGGACGATGTGGTGTTTGTCGAGGCGATTCCCCTGGGCGGCACCGGCAAAATGCAGAAAACGAAATTGCGGGAGCTGCTCAAGGACTACAAGCTCCCCGGCGCGTAAGCTGGCCTCTTAGCACTCGTTTTTTTCAGCGCTGAGATTCGGGAAAACCCTTTGTCCCAGCGGTGACAAAGGGGCTTGGTGAGGGGGGTAAAGCTCCTACAATCGAAAAAAGAACGATCGTTCTATTTTGAGATTAACCTCACCCACGGAGCCTGCATGACCGCCCAGTACCAAGTCCATGGCGATATCGCCGTCATCACCCTGAACAACCCGCCGGTCAACGGCTTGGGCCTTTCCACCCGCCAGGGAATTGCAGACGGCATGGCCCAGGCCAATGCCGATGCTTCGGTCAAAGCCATCGTGATCACCGGCGCCGGCAAAGCGTTCTCCGGCGGTGCGGACATCACCGAATTCGGCAGCCCCAAGGCGCTGCAAGAACCCAACCTGATCAGCGTGATCAAGGTGCTGGAAAACTCTGAAAAGCCAGTGGTCGCGGCGATCCACACCGTGGCCATGGGCGGCGGTTTGGAACTGGCCTTGGGTTGCCACTACCGCATTGCAGCACCCGGCACCAGCATTGCGCTGCCGGAAGTCAAACTCGGCCTCGTGCCCGGTGCCGGCGGCACCCAGCGCCTGCCCCGCGTACTGGGTGTCGAACCCGCACTCAACATGATCGTCAGCGGAGAGCCGATCAAGAGCGAAATGCTCGCCATGCTGCCCGGTCAAAAGCTGTTCGACAAGCTGTCCGCTTCTCCCGAAAGCCTCGCCGAAGAAGCCCTAGCCTTCGCCCGTTCGGTGGCCGATTTGCGCCCCTTGCCACTGGTGCGCGACCTGAAGTGCAAGCATCCGCAAGGCGATGCGTACTTCCAGTTCGCCCGTAACATGGTCAAGGGCATGAGCAAGAACTTCCCGGCTCCCGCCAAGTGCGTGGATGTGGTGGAAGCCGCTACCAAGAAGAAGTTTGACGAAGGCATGCAGGTCGAGCGCGAGGCGTTCATCAACCTCATGTTCACCGCGGAAAGCAAGTCCCTACGCCAACTGTTCCTGGCGGAGCGTGCAGCATCCAAAATCGCGGATGTGCGCTCAGATACTGCGCAACGCGCTATCAATTCGGTAGCGGTTATCGGCGCCGGCACCATGGGTGGCGGCATTGCCATGAACTTCTTGAACGCGGGCATCCCCGTCAAGATGCTGGAAATGAAGCAAGAAGCCTTGGATCGCGGCATTGCCACCATCCGCAAGAACTACGAAGCCCAAGTCGCCAAGAAGAAACTCAAGCAAGACAAGTACGAGCAGCGCATGAGCCTGCTGACCACCACCCTGAGCTACGACGACCTCGCCGGCACTGACATGGTCATCGAGGCGGTATTTGAAGAGATCGGCGTTAAAGAAGCTGTGTTCAAAGAGCTGGACCGCGTGATGAAGCCTGGCGCCATCCTCGCCTCCAACACGTCCACACTGGACGTCAACAAAATCGCCAGCTTCACCAAGCGCCCAGAAGACGTGGTGGGCCTGCACTTCTTCAGCCCTGCCAACGTGATGAAGCTGCTGGAAGTGGTGCGCGGCGAAAAGACCGCCAAAGACGTCATGGCCACCGTCATGTCGGTCGCCAAAAAGATCAAAAAGACGGCCGTGGTGTCTGGCGTGTGCGACGGCTTCATCGGTAACCGCATGATCGAGCAGTACGGTCGCCAAGGCGGTTTCTTGCTGGATGAAGGCTGCACCCCCGAACAAGTGGACAAGGCCATGGAGAAATTCGGAATGGCGATGGGCCCGTTCCG
>JAIXVK010000038.1 GCA_027483085.1 Comamonadaceae bacterium
GCGCCCAGCCCGTGCATCCAGATGACGGCGGCCGTGGGGTTGGGGGCGGATTCGAGTTCGATGCAGTCGAGCAGGGCAGTCATGGCGCGGGCCTTGGTATTGAATTTGGGAGACGGGTTTATACCCGAGTTGCAGCGGTTATCGTCAAGGCATGTCTTCACACCGCTTTCATCATGTGCTGCCTTTGCTGGCGGTTTTGGGTTCTGTCACCGCCTTGGGGCTGGGCACGTCGATCGCCAAACAGCTGTTTCCCGTGGTTGGATCCCTGGGCACCACCGCCTTGCGCGTGGGCTTTTCGGCGCTGCTGCTTTTGCTGATCTGGCGGCCCTGGCGCTGGGCGCTGGCGCCGGCCGACCGCATGTCACTGCTGCGTTACGGCGTAGCGCTGGGGCTGATGAACTTGCTGTTTTACATGTCGCTGCGCACGATTCCGTTTGGCATTGCAGTGGCGATTGAGTTTTCGGGGCCCCTAGCGGTGGCGCTGTATTCATCGCGCAAGCCGGTGGACTTTGTGTGGCTGGCGCTGGCGATTGCGGGGCTGGGTTTGCTGCTGCCCTTCGGCGGCAATGTGCAGTCGCTGGACGTGACCGGTGTGCTCTATGCCTTGGCGGCCGCCGCGTTTTGGGGCGCTTACATCGTGTTCGGCAAGCGGGTGGGCCATTTACATGCAGGCCACTCGGTGGCGCTGGGGCTCACGGTGGCCGCCATTACCGTGGTGCCCTTCGGCATCTGGCATGCGGGTGCGGCTCTGCTGGATCCACATGTTTTGTTGATCGGGCTGGTGGTGGCCGCGATCTCCAGCGCCCTACCTATCTCGCTGGAGATGGTGGCCCTCAAGCGCCTGCCGCAAGAGGCTTTCGGCATCATGACCAGCATGGAGCCGGCGGTGGCGGCCTTGTTAGGCCTGATGTTGCTCCATGAGCAACTCAGCGCCCAGCAGTGGTGGGCGATTGTGTTCATCATGGGTGCGGCAGCGGGCAGCGCGGTCACTGCCAAGCGCGAGCCGCCAGCGGTGGCGGCCGGGCTGGTGCAGTAAGCGCTTTACTTGGGCAGCCAGCCCAGCCCGTGGGCGTGCAGGCTTTGCACATACAGGCGGTCTTTGGTTTCGGTAATCGCCGTGGTTTCGGGGTAGCTGCCGCTCGGGTCTTGCAGGTCGGCGACCACTTTGCCGTCTTCAGTGAAGGCGATCACATGGCCGTAGGCCTTGGGGATGGGCCACAGCACGCGCGGCAAGCGCAGGGTGAGGCTGCGCAGCCATGGCATGGCCGACAAGTTGTCGATGGTGGCGTTGCGGGGCTTGGCAAAACCCAGCCAGATTTTTCCGTCCAGGCCACGCATCAGGTTGTCGGGGTAGCCGGGCAGGTTGTCCAGCAGCACCTGGGCTTGTGCGGTGCCTGGGGTGTGGGTGTCAAGGCTGCGCACGTCGAGCTGATGGGCGCTGACCGCAATCTTCCAGACCCGGTATTTGCCGGTTTCGTTCACAAACAGTGACTGCTCGTCCTGGCTCAGTGCCACGCCGTTGGCAAAGCTCAAGCCGGTCGCGACCAGGCGGGTGACTTGGGTTGCAGGGTCGTATTCCAGAATGCGACCGGTGCTGGACTGCTCCACGATGTCGAGCAGGCTTGCCTCGAAGGTGCCGCCCCAGTCTTTGGGTGCAAAGCGGGTGGAGGCATCGCTGAAATACATCTTGCCGCTTTGAGCGACCACCACCGCATCTGCATAGCGGATCGGGTCGCCGTTAACCGTGTCGGTGAGCACGGTCACTTTGGCGTCCGGGGCGATGGACAGCAGCCCTTTGAACGCATCCGCCGCAATCAGGTTGCCCTCTGCATCAAAGTCAAACCCGAGCACGCGGCCACCGGTGTTGGCAAACACCTGCTGCGCGCTGCCGTCGGCTTCCATGCGCAAGATGTTGCCGCTGGCCACGGTGGTGTAGAGCTTGCCGTCGCGGCCGAACTGGATGTGTTCCGGCCCCACTTCGTCGTGCAGGTCGATCATTTTTAAACCGCTCAGCCGGTCGTTGACCGCGTGGTGGCCTTGATAGCCGGGTGCGGTGGGCGCATCCCACGCCACGGGGCTCACCGGGACTGGCCACAAGAGCAGATACAGCGTGGCGCAGCCCACGACCCCCAAAACGAGGTTCAAAATTTTCTTCAAAGCGTGTTTCCCTGAGAGCCCGAACATTCGGGCGAGTGCATTCAGATTTTGCTGTGGTTGTCGTGGGTGCTGTCACTAGTGCGGGCCTGAGCCTCGACCTGTGCCACGCGCTTTTCCAGCTGGCTGCTGCGTTGGTGGTGGTGCATCAGCTGGTCCCGCCGGTCGATGGCGGCGCGTCCTGCCCGCACAAACCAAGGCTTCCACAGGGCCGGTACCTTGGGTGGGCGCTTGATGTTGGGCCCCTCGGCGTTTTGGACATAGTCGGCCAACTGCAAGGCCGGCTGCGTAAAGCGCCGGCTCAGCCACAGCGCAGTGCCTGCAGTGGCCAACAGCCCGAGGAGGCCGGTCAACATCATGGGCCAGGTTTTACTGAGTGCTTGCGATGCCATGGCCTCTGCCGGCTGGTAAATCACCAGGCTGAAGGGCGAGCCCCGCAAGGCGAACCGGAGCCAACCAGCCTCGGTGGTGTAAGGGCCCGCAGGTAGCGCCGCTTTGCTGTCGCTGGCGGCCAGGGTGCGGCCCTCGGTGTCGATCACCCAGGCTTGGCCCAGCGTCAGCGGGTGTTGTTGCATGACGGCGTTGAGCGCGTCAACTGCCAAGTCGGTTCCCATGACGCCTACATAGGCGTTGCCGGCGTACACCGGCGCCAGTACAGACACCACTGGAATGCCCTTGAGCGTGTCGGTGTGTGGCAGGGTCCAGACCGGTTCTTTTTGCGGGTTGCGGGTAGGGCCCGCTGCCTCTAAGGGGCGGGCGCCTTGCGCCTCCCAGAACACGGCGAGCGCGGTGCCCATGTCGGATTTGCCGGTGGCGGCAAACACCTCATCGCGCGATTGCGCGGGGTACACCCAGCGCCAGCGCTGCGGCGCGTCGTAAAAATAGCTCCACACCAAGCGGGATTGGGTGTTGTGGGCGGCAACGACCTGTCCGAGCGCCCCCAAAGGGGCATTGAGCTCGCGCCGGTAATCTCCGCCTGCGCTGGGGTTCACATGGATGGAACCCATGTCTTTGACCAGGTCTTGCGGCATCCGGTCCCAAGGCGCATCCCGCAGTGGCGCGAGGTTGCGGCGCTCCAGGCGCTCGGCCAGGCTGGCATCCACAAAACCTGCTTGGCGCAGATTGCGCTCGGCGCTCTGGCGCATGCCGGCCACATGCTGGCGTGCGGCATCCAGCGGCCCGTTGAGTGCGGCTTGTAGTTGCTCCCCTTGGGCACTGAGTGCCCAGGCAAGGGCCCGCTTCTGGCGGTTGTATTCCGCCCAACTCCCAAGCAACAAGGCCAGGGTCACGCCCCCTATCACCAGTGCAAGACTGATGTGGTGTGTGCGGAGCATGTGCGATGCGCTGACGACCGGCGCAGAGGAAGGTGGGGCAGTGGGCGGCATAGCGCTATTGTGGCCCCGTGGCCAGGGCCGGGTGCCACCGCCGTGCTAAGCGGCCGCGGTGGCACGCCAGCCGGTTCAGTTGCCCCGGGCGTTGGGTGGAATTCTGCTTTTCATCTCCGCCACGGCTGCTCGCCCGGCCACATAGCCTGCCTGGATTAGGTCTTTGCGTGCACCGAAGTCGGTGCTGCTGAAGCGGGCAGTGTCCGGCCGGATCAATACGTCGGCTTCTTTGGCCTCCAGGTTGGTCAGTGCGCGGCCCATGATTTCAAACGATTGCAAGATCACTTCGTAGAGGCCATGGCCCACGTTGTTTTGGGGTTTGGTGCCCACGTCCACTGCAATGACCTGGCTGGCGCCCAAAGTGCGCGCAAACCGCACCGGCAGGGGGCTCACCAAGCCACCATCGACCAGCTCCACACCGCCCACAATAGCCGGCACAAAAACGCCCGGAATCGCACTCGACGCCCGCACCGCCTGGCCGGTATCGCCGGAGCGCAAGAGCACCGCGTCACCGTTGTTCAGGTTGGTGGCCACGGCGCCGAACGTGAGCTTGAGCTTTTCAATCGGTTGGTTGCGCACGTATTCGTTGATCAACTTTTGCAGCGCCTCGCCCGCGAACATGCCGCGTTTGTTGGCCGAGTTGAAGTCGGCCACATCGATATCACGCACCTTGAGGGCGACTTCTTCCATTTGCCAGGGGCTGAAGCCCGCCGCATAGAAAGCGCCCACCAGAGAGCCGGCGCTGGTCCCGACCACCACATCGGGCTTGTAGCCGCTCTCCTCCAGCGCCTTGAGCACACCGATGTGCGCAAACCCGCGCGCGGACCCACCACCCAGAACAAGCCCGAGCTTGCCGGTGCGCCGGGGTGTGGTCTGCGCGGCGGCCGTGCCTGAGAGGGCGAGGGCGGAGGCCGCCGCCACACCGGTGGCCAGTTGACGGGCGAAAGTGCGACGCAGCATGCCGGGCGCTCCCATCATTTGCCCATCACGGGTTGAATCAAGCCCTTGTCCATCATGGCTTTGAGGCGGTCCCAGGCGTTCTCGAAGGCGTTGGGCGCTTCTCCACGGGTGATGTTTTCCACTTTTTCTTCCAGGATCACCACCTCGACACGGCGGTTGAGTTTGCGACCTTCGTCGTTGGCGTTAGAGGCCACAGGGCGGTTGAACGAGTAGCCTGCGGTGCTCAGGCGCTTGGCATCAATGCCTTGGGCGATCAAGGCTTCGCGCACGCTACGGGCACGGGCTTCCGAGAGCTCCAGGTTCAGGGCTTCATTGCCGAGGTTGTCGGTGTGGCCTTCGAGGATCACATTTTTGTCGGTCTTGGTGTTGATCAACACCGCAACACGCTGCAAATAGGCAGAAGACTCTGTGACGTTCAGGCTGGACTTGCCCGACTCAAACAAGGCCGAGCTCGGCAGAAAAATCTGAACACCACGCTCCGACTGGGCAATCGGCAAGGTCGGCCCGGTGTAGACCGGGGTGGCGGGCACCACTGGCGCCTGCTGGCAAGCGCTCAGCAATGCGCCGGTCAGGGCGAGGGCGGCAACTGTGGTGCACAGACGCGCGGCGTGGGTAGAACGGGTGAGGTAAGACATACAGACAGATCCAAATAAAAGGCCGCCAACTGGCCCAGACGCATTGAACCGCCTGAGCCGTGGGTCTGTCTAGCAATTGCTTACAAACATTGGAAATAGTTCGCCGATCTGCGAACTATTTCTCATGCCCCGTAGCGCTTGGTCCATTCCTTTTCCAGCGCATCGACCCAGCTGCCGTGGGGCTCTGGAATAGCGGGTGCCGGTTTTTCTACTTGGCCAGGCAAAGGCTTGGCCGCGAATGCAGCGCGCTCGGTGGCGCTGAGCTTGTCGAGCGCGAGCACCGTCGGGTCGCCCCAGACAGCGATGTCAGCCTTGCGGGCTTGCGCCTCTGCGCTAAGCAAGAAGTTGGCAAATACCTGCGCGCCTTCTTTGGCAGTCGCATTCACGGGAATCGCAACGAAGTGCGTATTGCCGATCGTTCCGCTACTGAATTGATAGCTGGTGATGCTCGCAGGGAGGCGCTTGGCAGCGATTTCGTTTGCAGCGTCGTTGGGGTTGAAGGTGAGTGCAATCGCTACTTCGCCATCGGCAAGCATCTGGCGGATCGCCTCGGCGTTGTTGGGGAACTGCTTGCCGCCGCGCCACAGGTGCGGGTGCATTTGGTCCAGCGCTGCCCACAGGGGGGCGGTGGCTTTGGTAAACGTGTCAGGAGTGACGGGTTTGTAGAGCGCGTCGCGGTTGGCGTTCACGTCCATCAGCACTTGCTTCAGGAAGGTCGTGCCGTGGAAGTTGGGCGGGCGCGGGTAGGTCACGCGGCCGGGGTTGGCTTTGGCAAAGGCCTGCAGCTCGGCCAGGTTTTGCGGCGGCTTGGGGGTGCGCTTGCTGTCGACCATGAAGGTCAGCTGTGCCATACCCCAAGGAGCCTCCAGGCCGTCGGTCGGCTCGGCAAAGTCAAGCCGCGTGGTGGGTTTGCCTTGCACGTCCACTTTGGCATACGAGGGCAAGCTCTCTGCAAACGGCCCGAAGAGCAGGCCCTCGCGCTTCATGGTCAAAAAGTTTTCACCGTTGATCCACACCATGTCCACGCTGCCATTGGTTTTGCCAGCGGCTTTTTCGTTGCGCACCCGCTTGATCATGTCGGGCGCGTCGGCAATTTTGACGTGCTGCACTGTCACGCCAAAGCGCTTTTGCGCCTCGCCCGCGGCCCACTGGATGTAAGCGTTGATGGTCTCCGAGCCGCCCCAGGCATTGAAGTACACCGTTTGCCCTTTGGCTTTGGCCTCAATGGCAGACCAGGCTGGGGGGGATTGGGCGAAGGCGGGAGCCGCGAGGGCGGCAGCAGTGCCGGCGATCAGTTGGCGACGTGCGATGCGAAGAGTCATGGTGCGGAGTGTCCTAAAAAAACATGAGTCGGAAAATAACCCCGTTTTCTTACACTGCGGGTGTCAGGGGTTAAGCCAGCAAGGCTTGTGCAAATTCCCGGGCGTTGAAGGTTTCCAGCTCATCAAGCTTCTCGCCCACCCCGATGAAGTACACCGGAATCGGCCGCTCGCGGGCGATGGCCGCCAGCACGCCGCCCTTGGCGGTACCGTCCAGCTTGGTGACGATCAGGCCGGTGAGGCCGAGCGCGTCGTCGAACGCTTTGACCTGCTGCACCGCGTTCTGGCCGGTGTTGCCATCGATTACCAGCAGCACTTCGTGCGGGGCAGTGCCGTCGGCTTTGGCGATCACGCGTTTGATCTTCTTCAACTCTTCCATCAGGTGCAGCTGGGTGGGCAGCCGGCCCGCGGTGTCGACCAGCACCACGTCTTTGCCGCGCGCTTTACCGGCGGTGACCGCGTCGTAGCTCACGGCAGCGGGGTCGCCACCTTCTTGGCTGACGATCTCGACCGTGTTGCGGTCGGCCCAGACGGTGAGCTGCTCTCGCGCTGCTGCGCGGAAGGTGTCTGCAGCTGCCAGCAAAACGCTGGCGTTGCTGTCGGCCAAATGCTTGGTTAGCTTGCCGATGCTGGTGGTTTTGCCCGCACCGTTGACGCCTGCCACCATCACCACGGTGGGCGTGTGCTCGCCGATTACCAGGGACTTTTGCAGGGGTTGCAGCAGTTCGGTGAGCTCGGCGATCAAAATATTTTTCAGGGCCGTCGGGTGGGTCACGCCGGTCGCTTTGACTTTGCGGCGCAGGGCCGCCGTCAGGTGCTCGGTGGCGGATACGCCCGCATCGGCCATCAGCAGGGCGCCTTCGAGGTCTTCGTACAGCGCTTCGTCAATCTGGGTACCGACGAAAACACCGGAGATGCTGCTGGCGGTTTTGCCCAGACCGGCTTTGAGCTTGTCGAGCCACTTCTGGCGCTCGGGCGGTGTAGCCGGTGGCTCGGGGATTTCAATCGGCGCCACCAAGGCGCTGCCAATCAGCGAGCCAGTGCCCCAGGCAGGCGGCGAAGCGGGTGCTGTTTGCACGGCCTGCAGGGGCGCTGCTGCAACAACGGCGGGCGCCGCGGGGCTGGTTGCTGCAGTGTTTACCGCAGCGGGTACAGGCGCTGCTGGGGCTGCGTCAGGCAGCGCGGCGGGCGATGCAGCTGGCGTGGCCGGGGCAGAGGCCGTGGGCAGTGCCGGGGCGGCAGGCGATGGGGATTCGGCGGCCAGAGGCACGTCGGGCGCTACCGCTTCAGGGGCCGGAGTCGTCGAGGAAAAGAATTTCTTTTTGAAAAAACTGAACATGAGTGCGTTTCTAGAATCACAGCATTCTATGAAACACCCATTTCACCTGACGGGCGCTCTGCAGCGCGCCTGCATTTCGTGGTCTGCAGGGGCATGTGCGCTGGCGCTGATCAGTGCGAGCTCGCTGGCATTGGGCCAAGCGGAACCCCCGGTTTCTGTGGCCGCACCGCTGGCGCAGCAGTTCACCTTGAAAAACGGCATGACCCTGATCGTCAAGCCCGACCGGCGGGCGCCCACCGCGGTCCACATGTTGTGGGTGCGGGTGGGTTCGATGGACGAGGTCGATGGCAGCAGTGGGGTGGCCCATGTCTTGGAGCACATGATGTTCAAAGGCACACCCACGGTCAAAGCAGGCGATTTTTCCCGCCAGGTAGCGGCATTGGGCGGGCGTGAAAACGCGTTTACCAGCAAAGACTACACCGGGTACTTCCAGCAGATCCCCTCCCAGCGGCTGGAGGATGTGATGCGCCTGGAGGCCGATCGCTTTGCCAACAGCACCTGGGCCGATGAAGACTTCCGCAAGGAGCTGGAGGTGGTCAAAGAAGAGCGCCGCCTGCGCACCGAAGACAAACCCCATGCACGCCTGCACGAAGCGATGGACGGTGTGACCTACCAGGCAGACCCCTATCGCCGCCCGATTGTGGGCTGGATGAGCGATCTGGAGAGCTTGCAACCGGAGGACGCGCGCGACTTTTACCGCCGCTGGTACACCCCCACCAACGCCGCCGTGGTCGTGGCCGGAGATGTGGAGGTGAATGCCGTGAGAGCCTTGGCCGAAAAGTATTACGGCAGCCTGCCTGCGCGTGCGGTGCCCCTGCGCAAACCCCGCACCGAGCCGGAGCAGGCCGGCTTGCGGCGCTTGGCTCTTAAGGCCCCGGCAGAGCAGGCCTATGTGGCGCTGTCCTTCAAGGTGCCCGGTCTGCGGCCGGAGGGGCTCCCTGCC
>JAIXVK010000094.1 GCA_027483085.1 Comamonadaceae bacterium
GCTTAAGCAAAATTCTCTTGTAAGCAGGTTTGGATTGACTCATAGATGACTCCCGTTCGGTGGACGATTCGTGTTGTGGAATTAAGCGGACTGCTTGGCGGCCGCAACTTGCGCTGCTACTTCTGCAGCAAAGTCATCGACCTTCTTTTCAATGCCTTCGCCCACTACGTACAGCGTGAAACCCTTCACGGTTGTATTGATGGACTTCAACATCTGCTCCACAGTTTGCTTGTCGTTTTTGACAAAAGGCTGGTTGAACAAAGAGACCTCTTTCAGGTACTTCTGAACACCGCCCTCGATGCGCTTGGCCACGATTTCTGCCGATTGAACGGGCTTGCCCGCTGCGGTTGCGACTGCAGCATCTTCTGCAGCCTTTGCAGCTGCCACGGAACGCTCACGCTCCACCAGCTCAGCAGGAACTTGGTCTGCAGACAAGGACACGGGCTTCATGGCAGCAACGTGCATCGCCACATCTTTCGCAGCGGATTCGTCGCCATCGAACTCAACAACCACACCGATACGGGTGCCGTGCAGGTAGGAGGCCAGTTTGGCAGAGCCGTCGAATCGCTTGAAACGACGGAAGGTCATGTTTTCGCCGATTTTGCCGATCAAGCCTTTGCGGACGTCTTCGAGTGTGGGGCCAAAGCCGTCTTGCTCGTAAGCCAAAGCGCTCAATGCAGCCACGTCAACCGGGTTGTGCTGGGCAACGAGTGACGCTGCGGCTGAAGCCAATGCCAAGAAGCTGTCGTTCTTGGTCACAAAGTCAGTTTCGCAGTTCACTTCGATCAACGCGCCAACGCCATTGGCAATGCTGGAGGCAACAACGCCTTCAGCTGTCACACGGGCAGCGGCTTTACCAGCCTTGCTACCCAACTTGACGCGCAAAATCTCTTCCGCCTTGGCCATATCGCCTTCGGCTTCAGTCAGTGCTTTTTTGCATTCCATCATTGGAGCATCGGTCTTGCCGCGCAGTTCTGCCACCATGCTCGCTGTAATTGCTGCCATTTGTATTCTCCGAATCTAAACAGTTTAAATAAAGGCTAAAAAAAAGGGGCAACAAAGCCCCCTTTTCCGGGTGCAGAAGGGCTTAAGCGGAAGCTTCGCTCACTTCAACGAACTCATCATTGCCTTCAGCGGCAACGGCCTTGACCACGTCGTCCACGGCATTTGCGCGGCCTTCCAGAATCGCGTCAGCGATTCCGCGGGCGTACAAAGTAACCGCCTTCGAAGAGTCGTCGTTACCGGGAATCACGTAGTCGATGCCTTCGGGGGAGTGGTTGGAATCCACAACGCCGATCAAGGGAATGCCCAACTTGCGAGCTTCAGCGATAGCAATCTTGTGGTAACCAACGTCGATCACAAAAATCGCATCTGGCAAGGTATTCATTTCTTGAATACCGCCAATGTCTTTTTCCAATTTTTCCAGCTCACGGGCAAACATCAACTGCTCTTTTTTGCTCATGCTGTCCAAACCGGCTTCTTGCTGGACTTTCATGTCCTTCAGGCGCTTGATGGAAGTCTTGACGGTTTTGAAGTTCGTCAACATGCCGCCCAACCAACGCTGGTCCACAAAGGGAACGCCAGCGCGCTGAGCTTCTGCAGAGACGATTTCACGAGCTTGACGCTTTGTGCCAACCATCAAAATGGTGCCACGCTTGGCGGACAATTGGCGAACGAACTTCGCTGCCTCCTGGAACATCGGCAAAGACTTTTCCAGGTTGATGATGTGAATCTTGTTACGGTGACCGAAGATGAACGGTGCCATCTTGGGGTTCCAGAAGCGGGTTTGGTGACCAAAGTGGACGCCTGCTTCCAGCATTTCGCGCATTGTTACTGCCATATTTAACTCCGAAGGTTGGGTCTGAAATCCGCCCCGCTGATTGCGCAGCTACTCGCTGACACAACACCTTTGGGGGGCGATTTGTGATTACTTAGTGGGCACTTACCCCCTAAGCCAGTCGAGTATAGCATGCAGCACCCATGAATAGCCTGCGCGCCCTGTGCGAACAGCAGCAAGAACGATCGCAATTTGGCGGCATTTGCAGCGGAAAATTCAGTAAAGCTATGAAAAAATACAGGATCTGGACAAGAGATTCACAAGTCGAAAGCTGAAATGAAAATTGCGGTAGTGGGAGCAGGTGTGGTTGGCCTCGCAGCAGCGCATGAGCTCTGCAATCGGGGACACGAAGTTACCGTTTTTGACAAAAACGGAGCCGCGGGTGAAGGCAGCACCTTTGCAAATGGAGGCATTTGCAGCCAGGCGTACGCACTTCCTTTTTCGGGCGTAGGAGTTTCAGGGAACCACTTGAGCAGGTTTGGCCAACTTACCCGAAAGCTCACGCGGCTCCGCAAAGGTTCATTACCGGACTTGCGCTGGTTGTGGCAGGCCTCCAGCCATGGGTCCGAAGAGACGGTTGCAAGTCGCATTCGGTTCGCTCAACAATTGATTCAAAGCAGCATCGAAATCAACGACGCCACTATCAAAGACGGCATGCTAGAGCTGGAACAGAGTGACGGGCAATTGATTCTTCTTCGGAATGACGAAGAGCTCAACGCATTCCACAGAGTTTTGAATAGCATGAAAGCGCTGGAGATGCCGTACCAAGTGCTAGAAGCATCTGAACTTGAGGTTGCCGAGCCCTCGCTACAGAACCACGGCCACATCCGCAAAGCTATCCGCTTGCCCACAGACTGCGTCATAAACTGTCGGCAATTTGTCTTGGCCATCAAGCAGCAATTCACCCAAGCTGGTGGCAAACTCGCATTCCAAAGCGAGGTCACGGAAGTAGTCGCAGGAGCC
>JAIXVK010000019.1 GCA_027483085.1 Comamonadaceae bacterium
GCGGGCGTCGGCCACAGCTTCGCCCTCGGTGCCGCGGATTAGCAGGGCGTTGGCCTCTACCAAGGCAAACGTATCCGCCATAGACACTGCGTATTCCGGGTGGGTGTAGCTGCTCACCAGCAGGGCTGGGCCGTCCACCGGGTTCATGAGCTTGACGAGGCTGTGCGCCGGGTTACGCAGGTTCACCACGCGGCGCACATCCAGCAGGCGCTGCAGGCCGGGTAGCAGAGTTCCCGTCGGTACAAAGGCGACACTGCCGGTTGCTATTCTTTTGGTAGCTGCTTGCGCAGATATACCGAGGGCTGCAAGCACTTCAGACACAAAAACGCGCTTGTCCTCGGTAGCGGTGCCGTGGATCAGCACCGGCAGGCCCTCGCGCGCCAGCAGCAGCGCCAAGAGCGGCGTCAACAGCGGCAGCTTGCGTGCACCGTTGTAGCTGGGAATGACGACCACTGGCACATCGCTGGCGGGCAGCAGGGCCATGCGGCTGCGCACGGCGTCGAGAAAACCGGCCATTTCTTCCGCGGTTTCGCCCTTGATGCGCATGGCCAGGCAAAAGGCGCCCACTTCAAGGTCGGTGACGGTGCCGTCGAGCACTTGGCCCAGCAGGTCGGCCGCCTGCGTGCGGTTGAGCGCACGTGCGCCGTCTTTGCCGCGACCGATTTCTTTGATGTAGTTGCCAATAGCCATGCCGCGATTGTCGGTGAAGCCTGATAACTTTCGGCTATGTCCTTATGCCCCGGCCGGCACTGCTGCCATCGGCGTCGCCTTGACCATGCGCTGCAACTGTGGAATGCAGGAGCCGCAATTGGTGCCGCATTGGAGTGTCTTTTGCAGTTGGCCCAGGCGCTCGGCATCGTTGCCGGTGCAGCGCGACAGTGTGTCGGTGATGGCGATATCGCTCACGTTAAAGCAGGTGCACACGGTTCTGCCTTTGCTAAGCACCGGCAGGGGCGGTGTGGCGCCGCCAGCCAGCAGTGCGCGGCCATAGTTCTGGGCGGGTTGCTCTTCGCGCAGCAGGGCGGCCATCCAATCGCGGGCTTGGGTATCGCCACTGAGCAAAAAGCCTTCCAGTGTGGCGTTCACGGTGCTGCGCTGCAGCCGCACCACACGGCGCTGGCCGCGCTTGGGGTCGGCATAGCGCACGGCGTCTGGCCCCTGCAGGTCCAAGAGGGCTTCGATCTGCGCCAGCAGCGCATCATCCGGCGGTGCGCTACCTGCTGCGCGGAACATGACGCCGGTGCGCCCGGCATGGCCTAGTGCGGCATCGTTGCCGAAGAGCACGCAACTGACGAACTCAAAGCGCGCCATCAAGGCCTGCAGCTCGGTGCGGCGGGCCAGCACCTTGTCGGCGGGCAACCAGGCCAGAGCTGTCACGCCCCAGGGCATGTCGGCTTTGAGCACTTTGACGGCGGCGTGCTTGAGCTCGGGTTGTTTGGAGTCAGGGCAGAACACGGGGCTGGTCAACGCGTTCACGCCGCCCAAGCGCTCGCCGGTGCTGCTCTGGCCGCTCAAAAACTCGTCGCCCCAGTGCATGGGCAGAAACACCTGGCTCAAGCCCACTTCGGTGCTGGCCTGTACCGGCGCGAGGATGGAGCCGCGCTTGCTGGTGATGTGCACCAAGTCACCCTCGGCAATCAAGCGCCGCGCCATGTCTTGCGGGTGCATGTGCAAGGCAGGCTCGCGCACATGACCGAACAAGCGGCCCAGTGTGCCGGTGCGGCTCATGCCATGCCACTGGTCGCGCAGGCGGCCGGTGGTGAGGGCAAAGGGGTAGCGGGCTTCGCGTGGCTCGGCCACCGGGGTGTAGGGCGCAGCTACAAAGCGGGCGCGTCCAGTGGGTGTGGGGAAGATACCGTCTTCGTAGAGTCGCACCTTGCCGCTGGCAGCGCCTTCAGGCATGGGCCACTGCAGCGAAGTTGCCTCCAACTGCGCATAGCTCATGCCGGTGATGTCGAGGTCCCGGCCGCGGGTGCTCTCGCGGTGCTCGTTCCATACCGATTCGGGCGTGGGGTAGGGGAACAGGGTGGGCAAGGCTGGAGAGCGGCCCAATGCAGACTCCAAGCGCTGCGCAAAGTCCACCGCTATCGCCCAGTCGTGGCGCGGGCCGTTGTCTTGCGGGCCGGGTGCCGCGACTGCCGCGCGCACTCGGGAGATGCGCCGCTCGCTGTTGGTGACCGTGCCTTCCTTCTCGCCCCAGGTGGTGGCAGGCAGTAGCAGGTCGGCGTAGCGGGCGGTGGCCGTGGTGGCAAAGGCTTCTTGCAGCACCACGAACTCGGCGCGCTCCAAGGCGCGGCGCACGGTGGCTTGGTCGGGCAAGCTCTGGGCTGGGTTGGTGCAGGCAATCCAGAGGGCTTTGATTTCGCCATCGGCGGCGGCTTGGAACATTTCGATCGCGGTTTTGCCCGGCTTCTCGGGCACCGTAGGCACGCCCCAGAGTGCGGCCACATCGGCGCGGTGGGCGGGGTTGGCCAGGTCGCGATGACCAGAGAGCAGATTGGCCAAACCACCTACTTCGCGCCCGCCCATGGCATTGGGCTGGCCGGTCAGGCTGAACGGCCCGGCGCCCGGCTTGCCGATCTGGCCGGTGGCCAGGTGCAGGTTGATAAGGGCGGTGTTTTTGGCAGTGCCCGCGCTGGACTGGTTCAGCCCCATGCAATACAGGCTGAGCGTGGCGCTGGACTGTGCGAACAGGCGCGTGGCCTCCATCAGTTCAGCCTTGCGGATGCCGCAGACCGCAGCCACCGCATCAGGAGTGCAGTCACGCACCAGTGCCTTGAGTGCGTCAAAGCCTTCGGTGTGGGCGGCAATATAGGCCGCGTCCGTCCAGCCCTCCCACAGCATGAGGTGCAGCATGCCGTTGAACAGCATCACATCGGTGCCGGGCTGGATCTGCAGGAACAGGTCCGCCGCCTCGGCGGTGTCAGTGCGGCGCACGTCCACCACCACGATTTTCAGCTCGGGGTTGGCGGCCTTCGCGTTTTCAATACGTCGGAACAGGATCGGGTGGGCATAGGCCGCATTCGACCCGGCAATGAATAGCGTGCTCGCTAGCCCCAAGTCTTCGTAGCTGGCGGGCGGGGAGTCGGCGCCCAGTGTTTTTTTGTAGCCGGCTACCGCGCTGCTCATGCACAGGCGGGAGTTGGTGTCGATGTTGTTGGTGCCGATCAGGCCCTTGGCCAGCTTGTTGAAGACGTAGTAGTCCTCGGTAAGCAACTGGCCGCTCACGTAAAACCCCACAGCGTCCGGCCCGTGGTCGCGGATCACTTGGGCAAACTTCGTGGTGGCGGTGTGCAGCGCACTGTCCCACGTCACTTGCTCCGGCGTGGCACCCCGTTGCAGACGCTGCAGAGGCTGCAGCAGGCGGGTTTGCAAGGTGACTTCGGCGGTAGCCGTCAGGTGGAGCGTGCTGCCCTTGGAGCACAGCCGCCCGAAGTTGGCCGGGTGCTGCGGATCGCCCTTGACGCCGGTGATCTGGTTCCCCGAGCTTTGGATGATGACGCCACAGCCCACACCGCAGTAGGGGCAGGTGGAGCGAGTTTCGTTGACCAAATCCATGTTGCGTCAGGCTGCGGTGGTGGGGCGTGGTTTTGGCCCCGCGGTGGGGCGCACCAAATCGGTGCCGTGATTCTGGAGCTCGGCTGCATTGAGGTACACCACGCC
>JAIXVK010000125.1 GCA_027483085.1 Comamonadaceae bacterium
CAAGGGTAAGCGCCGCTCCATAGGCAATGGCAGTTCGTGCCGGGCGGTGATGAACCTAGGGTGGGCAGCTTCAATGGCCGATTCGCAGTCGGCCAATGCGGTCCCCAACCCATGTAAAGCGGCAGCATAAACATGGGATGTCAGGCCCGGTTGCATCAAGGCCATCATCAGCACATGGCTATCGAGTCGGCGATGCTGCTCGCTTGTTGCCAAACGAAGTGAGGCATGCAAAGCGCTCACAGCATGCGCCCCACCGTGCTTCGGAACTTTGCCGCTATCAGCTTTTCATCAGCCGTCCACTCACGGCAGTATCCGGTGCGGGTCTCCACCCACTTCTCAAAAGAACGGCGCGGAGACAAGTGGGTAGCCGCAGCATTTTCAGCCTGTGGCTTGTCCGGGTTGCCTGCCCAGGTGATGTGTTGTATTTCCGCTTGCCGGAACCAGTAAAAGCGAAGCCAACCCCGGCCAGCCGTCCATATTTTTACGGCCAACACTCCGCAGCTGGAGGGCCCCACCTCGGGATACCCGGTAAACACATCATTCATCCGCTCCAGCGTTGCTGATGCGTCGTCATGGTGATTCAGAAACCAATCGTCAATCACGGCCAGACCGGCCAAATCCGGCCCGCTGCCGCTGATGGCGGCCTCTTCGTCGATGGCCATGGCAAAGCCCTCGGCATTCACAAGGCCGGCAAGCGCCATCCCCGATGCCGCCAAGCTGTCCAGCGGATTGCTCACCCCGACCAAGGGTTGAATGGAGACTTGTATACGACGATCCATGCTGTCGAGCGCTTGCAAGTGCGCGCTTGCAAGGTAATTGGCCAAACCCAAGGAATAGGCAGTCACCAGGGTCACACAGGCATGCCGCTGGTCTTGGCCCAAAAGATTGGGGCCATCGTAGTGGTGGCAGGCCACCAAGCCCCACAGCTTGCCGGTGATCACAATAGGTAAAGAAAACGAGGCTTTGACACCCATGTTGCGCATGTACTCCAAATGCATGGGCGACACACTGCGAAGGTCAGACCAGGTCAGGTCGGGAGGTTCACCGCCTGTCGACCAGACTGGAAAAACCGGTGCGGCGATATCCGGAATCATTCGATACGGATTTTGCACATACAACTTGCGGGCTATTTCCGGAATGTCCGTAGCCGGAAAACGCAGGTCCATGTAGCTGCCACGATCACCGGCAAAGCTTTCGGCCACGACCTCACCCGCCCAGTCTTCCCGGAAACGGTAGACCATGACCCGATCCATTCCCGTAATCTGGCGGATATGCCCGATCAGGGTGTTGTGATAGACGTTGATGTCGTCCTTGTGCGATGGCGCACGCACCATGGTCCGATGCATTTGGTGAATGGCAATCGGCAGTAATGAAGTATGGGCAGGCTCCCACTCAATCAGCACGGAACCTGCATTACGAATGAAGGTGACATCGAGGTGTGCGCCATGGAAGGTCACCACATTGGCAATAAACATCTGCTCATTGAGGGGCAATGCAAAAGCCTCTTCAAAATCGGGCGTGTAAAACGCCTGAGAGGCCAGCGAAGTTCCCAGTAAAAGAGACACCGGACACCCAATGACACTTTCGCAATTGGCACTGGCATGGGTAATCAGGCGGTCGGAATCGCTCACGACGATGAGCGCGCCATGCCCCTGGATCCGCCCGGATAGGTGCAACTTTTCAGATTCGCAAGACGCTAGCGTTACTTGCGAAAGGGTGAGAGACGTATCAAACATGCAGACGGTAAAGAGTCTTCAAGCTTCCGATAAAACGGGCTTTAAAAGTTGCGCAAACGATTCCGGTGCCATGGGTTTGTGGAAGAAATAGCCCTGCCCGATCTCGCAACCCTCAGCGCGCAAAACCGCGAGCTGTTGGGCTGTTTCCACACCCTCCGCGACAACACGCAAACCCAAGGTCTGTGCCATGTTGATGATCATCTTTGCAATGCTGCGGTCATCCGGCTCAGTGGCAATGCCGTCTACAAAACTGCGGTCCACCTTGAGCTCATGAATCGGGAATTTGCGCAAATAAGCCAGTGAGGAATACCCGGTCCCAAAATCGTCCACACTCAAATCAACGCCCAACCGGGTCAATTGAAAGAGGCGCTCCATCAGCGCATCCAAGCGCTCCATCAAGGCGCTCTCGGTGAGCTCAACGATGATCTGCGACGGGGGTACCCCGGCCGCACTGAGTTTGGCGCTGAATCGCTCGACAAACGAGGGCTCTTTCAATTGGTGCGCCGAAACGTTGATAGCAATTCTCGGAACCTCCAGGCCCTGACGGCGCCAATGGGCGATGTCACTGAGGACCCGGTCGATGACATAAAACCCCAGTTCATTGATGAGCCCGCTCGCCTCGGCCACCGGAATGAATTTGGCTGGTGAAATGTCGCCAAGCACCTCGTCTGACCAGCGTAAAAGTGCCTCTCCACCCACTACTTCAATGCCGGCGAGTGAGACCTTGGGTTGGTACACCAGTTTGAGGGTTGACTGCTGTAGCGCCACCCGCAGGCCTGTTTCCAGGGTCATCCGTTGCAAGGCGTTGACCTTCATCTCGTGAGCGAAATACTGGTACTGGTTACGCCCGCGTTCCTTGGCCCTGTACATGGCGGTATCCGCATTTTTCAGCAACGTAATGCTGTCGTCCCCATCGTCCGGATAGACGCTGATGCCTATGCTGGCAGAGACAAACAGATTGTTGCCCTGTACCGGAAAAGACGCCGACATAAAGTCCACGATGCGCCCAGCAATCGTGTTGACTTCATTCAAGTCGACTTCCGACAAGACCGCTACAAATTCATCCCCGCCGAGCCGTGCCAGCGTGTCCGAGTCCCGCACACAGTGGCCCAAGCGCTGGGCTGCTTGTACCAGCAGCATGTCGCCGACATCATGGCCCAAGGTGTCGTTGACGTTTTTGAAGTTGTCCAAGTCAATAAAAAGCACAGCGACCCGCTGTTGACGCCGTTTCCCCTGCGCCAATGCATGGCGCAGACGGTCAGTCAGCAAACCGCGGTTGGGTAGGCCTGTCAACTCATCATGGCTAGCAATGAATTCGATGCGCTGTTGGGAGTGTTTCATGGCGGTGATGTCACTGAACATCAGCACATAGCTCTGGAGCGCGCCATCGTCATCCATCACCGCATTGACCGTGAGCCACTGTGGGAAGATCTCGCCATTCTTGCGGCGATTCAGTACTTCACCCTGCCAGACTCCGTTTTCTGCCAGTTGGCGGCGAACACCATCCACCAAATCAGGTGTCTGCAGTTCACCCAGGTGGGTAAAGACATCGCGCCCGATAACTTCATCTTGAACAAAGCCGGTTATTTTTGTAAACGCCCGGTTGACGTTCAGTAGGTGACCTCGGGGATCCAAAATTGCGATTGCTTCACCCGCATGGTCAAACACCTTGGCGGCCAGGCGCAACTGCTCTTCGGCTTTGCGGCGCACCGTAATGTCATTGCTTTCGGTACAGATAGAGCGCACAACCCCTGCATGATCGCGGATCGGAAAGCGGACACTGCTGAGCCACAGATCACCGTCGTGGCGCTGCAAGTGCTCCACAGTTTCGGTGGCAGCGCCTTGGCGCATGGTGTCAAGGTCATGGCCACGCAAGCGGGTGGCAAGCGGCGCAGGAAAAATTTGCTGGTCGGTTTTTCCGAGCACGTCGGCTGCCGATAAGCCCATCAACTCCTCAAATCGCGCGTTCACGAATTCATAGCAGCCTGCAGAGTCTTTGACAGACACGGCCGACACCGAATGGGCCATGATGGACGCCAGTTGCTCCTGGCTCTCACGGATGCGTTGCTGCGCAGACACGAGCTCGGTGTTGTCGAGCACCACCAGCACCACGCCTTGCACCGATGCTGTCATATTGAGCACCGGATTGATCTGCAGCTGATAGGTTTTATCGCCGTGCTGTCGCTCAAGCAGGGCCTTCTGGCTGCTTGCGCAACTAGCCTGCAGGGTCGATCCGATATCGTTCAAATAATCCGGCAATTTCAGGCGGCTGATGTGTTGCCCGACATTGGTAGCCGGTAGCGAGTAGGTCCGGATGGCAGTGCCGTTGATCCGCCGCAAACAGAGCAATGTGTCAAACACCAGGACAGGAAAGTCCAGGGTGTTGTACATGCTTTCAAACTCGCTATTGACCGAAGCAAGTGCCGCCGATTTGATTTGGCTCTCTTCGTTGACGCTGATCAGCTCTTCATTCGTAGCCTGCAGCTCCTCGTTTGCAGCTTCCAACTCTTCGTTGGAGGCCTGTAGTTCCTCATTGGCTGCTTGTACCTCTTCGTTGAGGGCTTGCATTTCCTCATTGGAGGCAGCCATCTCCTCCATCAGGGTCTGCAATTGCTCACGCGCGCTATCGAGCTCGAGGCGGGTGTCATCGCTGACCGCACCCGTGTCTGTGGGGCTTTTGCCGCGTTGGGCTCCATCAAGCCCTTTTCCTTCCTCGAACACCACCAAAAACAACTGGGACTCACTGGCCAGCGACACAGGCCGCAAGCCGAGTCGCCAGGTCTCCCCGCCGCAAGCGGCAATTCGCCTTCGCCGGCTATAGGCCAGAGTGCCCGTTTTGTGGGCTCTTTGCATGGTCGATATGAGCTCGCCCGACAACTCAGGCACGATGAGCTGCGCAAGATTCATCTCGGGTGTTCCAGTGGGGAACACCAGCAGGGCTCCCACAGGCCCTTGGCTGTGGAGAATTCGCAAACCCGAGTCCAGCAGCATTGCGGGCCCCACGTGCGCTGCGAGTGCTTGCGCGAATACTTGCTCATGGGTTCGCGGGGGTTTGCGGGCAACCATCGCCCCTGACTTGAATGAGCCCCGGCTCAGCGCGCCCATGGTGACAGGGCGGCTGGCAGCCCTGCTGCGGTAGATTCTTGCTCTCCGGTCCGCCACAGCGAACAATGCCTCCTGTTGCGAAACCGTTTCAGATCGCCCGAGAAACAGCAGTCCGTCATCGTTGAGCGAATAACGGATGACAGACAAAACTTTGGCCTGTAAGTCGTTGTTGAAATAGATCAACACATTCCGGCAGGTCACCAAGTCAAGGCGCAGGAAAGGTGGATCCACCGTAATGTCCTGGCGCGCAAAAGTGACACAGTCCCGCAGCGCTTTGACAGGCTCATAGCCCTCTCCGGAGGGCTGGTAGTAACGATCGAGGTACGCGCGGGGCATCTCCGCCATGGCCGCAAGGCTGTAATGCCCCCGGCGGGCTACCGTGAGCGCGTCATTGTCAATATCCGTGGCGAAAATTTGGAGACGGGTATTGGTCGAGTGTTGCCGCAACAACTCCAAAAAGACCATACCTACCGAGTAAGCCTCTTCACCGGTAGCGCAGCCGATGACCCAGATCCGCAGCTCATCGCCCTGCCCTTTGCGGGCCACCAATTCAGCCCCGGAGCGCTCTAGTGCCGCAAAAGCATCCCGGTCACGGAAAAACTCGGTCACTGAGATCAACGTGTCTTTGGCCAGGGTGTCGAGCTCTTCCGGCTGTTTTTCGGTGTAAGCCAAGTAATCGTGAAGATTCTTGACCCCTACGGCCAACACCCGTCGCTGAAGGCGCCGCTGCACCGTGGAGAGTTTGTAGCTGGAAAAGTCGATGCGGGTTTGATCCCGCACCCGCTCAAACAAGGTGTCCAGCTCAGCTCGCGGGTAGGCTGGCGCCTCTACCGCTTCCAGAGTTCCGGGGAACCGCACCAGACGCTCCAGATCAGCGCCCATATGTTCGGGCGCTAGCACGCGGTCTGCCACTCCGGCCTCGATGGCGGAGCGCGGCATGCCATCGTATTTTGCGGATTCTGGAATCTGGACCATCGTGAGCCCGCCCGCTGCCTTGATGGCCAGCAAGCCACGGCTGCCATCGGCCCCAGTACCTGACAAGACAATGCCCACCGCCATTTCATCGTATTCCTTGGCGAGGGACTGGAACAGTAGATTGATGGAAGGCTTTGGCGACACCTCAGGAGGTGGCGTGGTGAGCCGGAACACGCCCTTGGCAAGAACCAAGTTGGTGCCGGCCGGCACGATGTAAACCACATCAGGTTCTGGAGTTTCACCGTTGAGGGCTTCACGGACCGGGAGGCTGGTTTCCCGCCCCAAAATCTCAGCCATCAAGCTGCGATGGTTGGGGGCCATATGCTGGGCCACAACATAGATGCAGCCCAGGGCGGGCGTCAGACCGGAAACAAAGGCGGTGAGCGCCTCCAGCCCTCCAGCAGAAGCCCCGATCCCAACCACAATAGGCCTTGGGCGTTGTTTTTCTCCGGCACCTGAGCTTGCAGTTTTATCCACCCTCGCCTCCCGAAAATTTGGGGCATGGTACCCCACATTCCCTTCGGGACTGAAGGGTTTTTAGAAAACTGAAGTCATGTCTGAGACCAAGTCATGGCCCTGCAATTACAAACGAACGGCCGCTGGGGCAGCGTTGTTAACCCACCCACTTGCGCGCATTGCGCCACAGCTGCATCCAGGGGCTGAGTTCGCTCTTGTCCAGGCTGGTCCAGCTCATCTGCACGTTGCGGAACACCCGCTCGGGGTGCGGCATCATGGCGGTGAAGCGGCCGTCTGCGGTGGTGACCGCTGTCAGGCCACCGGCGCTGCCGTTCGGGTTGAACGGATACGCTTCGGTCGCGGCACCCGTGTTGTCCACATAGCGCAAGGCAGCGATGGCCTTGTCGGCATTGCCCCGGTACTTGAAGTTGGCGTAGCCCTCGCCGTGTGCCACAGCGATCGGCAGGCGCATGCCGGCCAGATCGGTGAAGAACAGAGACGGTGACTCCAGCACCTCCACCAGCGAGAGGCGCGCTTCAAAGCGCTCGCTCTGGTTGGTGGTGAAGCGCGGCCAGTCTTGCGCGCCGGGGATGATGTCGGCCAGCTCGGCAAACATCTGGCAGCCATTGCACACGCCCAAGCCGAAGGTGTCCTGGCGGGCAAAGAAAGCCTTGAACTGCTCAGACAGCACGTCGTTGAACGTGATGCTGCGCGCCCAGCCAATGCCGGCACCCAGGGTGTCGCCATAGCTGAAACCGCCGCAAGCGACCACGCCCTTGAAGTCTTGCAATTTGGCACGGCCAGTCTGCAGGTCGGTCATGTGGACGTCATAGGCCTCAAAACCAGCTTCGGTGAAAGCGTAAGCCATTTCTACATGGGAGTTCACGCCCTGCTCGCGCAGCACCGCCACCTTGGGGCGGCTCGTGAGGATCGCAGGCGCTCCTGATTTGATAGCTGCTTGCGCAGATTCCACGAGCGCTAGAGACCTATTTGGCATATAAACATGCATGCCGGGGTCTTGCTCCGCGCCGGCAGCGGCGTGTTCGGCATCGGCACAAACAGGGTTGTCGCGCTGCTGAGCGATCTTCCAGCTCACGGCGTCCCAGACCTGGTGCAGGTCAGCCAACTTGGCGCTGAAGATGCTCTTGGCATCTCGCCAGATTTGCAGCTCGCCCTTGCCAGCGCCGATGGAGTCGGTGGCTGGCCGTGTTTTGCCCACGAAGTGGCTGAACTTGGACAGACCGTGCTCGCGCAGGGTAGCCATCACTTCCGAGCGCTCTGCGGTGCGTACCTGCAACACCACGCCCAGCTCTTCGCTGAAAAGGGCCTTGAGCGTGGCTTCTTCGCGGCGGGCACCCACCTGCCCTGCCCAGTTTTTGCTGTCGCCCACGTCCATGCGGCTGTCAGAAATGCCGTCGCCTTCGGTGACCAGCATGTCCACATTCAGTGCCACACCCACGCGGCCGGCAAAAGCCATTTCGGCTACGGTCGCCAGCAGGCCACCATCGCCACGGTCGTGATAGGCCAGCACTTGACCCTTGGCGCGCAATGCATTCACCGCGTTGACCAGGTTCACCAGGTCTTTTGCGTCGTCCAAATCGGGTACCTTGTCGCCGACTTGGTCCAGGGTCTGCGCCAGGATGCTGGCGGCCATGCGGTGCTGACCTTTGCCCAGGTCGACCAACACCAACGTGGTGTCTTCAGACGCGTTCAGCTGGGGCGTCAGCGTGCCGCGCACGTCTTGCAAGGTGGCGAAACCGCTCACGATCAGGGACACGGGAGAGGTCACCTTCTTGTCCTTGCCTTCGTCCCTCCACTGAGTACGCATAGACAAGCTGTCCTTGCCCACAGGAATTGAGATACCCAAAGCCGGGCACAGCTCCATGCCCACGGCCTTGACGGTGGCGTACAGCGCCGCGTCTTCGCCGGGTTCGCCGCAGGCGGCCATCCAGTTGGCGGACAGTTTCACGCGCGGCAAGTCGATGGGGGCAGCCAGCAAGTTGGTAATGGCTTCTGCCACCGCCATGCGGCCGGAAGCGGGTGCATCCAACGCTGCCAGCGGCGTGCGCTCGCCCATGGACATGGCTTCACCGGCAAAGCCTTTGAAGTCGGCCAGAGTGACCGCGCAGTCCGCCACCGGCACCTGCCAGGGGCCGACCATCTGGTCACGGTGCGTCAGGCCACCCACGGTGCGGTCGCCGATAGTAATCAGGAAGCGCTTGGAGGCGACGGTGGGGTGGGCCAGTACGTCGATCACGGCTTTTTGCAGGTCCACGCCAGTGAGGTCCAGCGGCTTGAACTGGCGAGCCACGGTCTTCACATCGCGGTGCATCTTGGGCGGCTTGCCCAAGAGCACGTTCATGGGCATGTCCACCGGAGACTCCGCACCCTCGTCCACCAGTTGCAACTGGCGCTCTTCAGTCGCCACACCAATCACCGCGAACGGGCAACGCTCGCGCTCGCACAGCGCTTCAAACTGCGCCAGCGATTCGGGGGCAATGGCCAGCACGTAACGCTCCTGGCTCTCGTTGCACCAGATCTCCTTGGGCGCCATGCCGGACTCTTCAAGCTTGACGGCGCGCAAATCAAAGCGTGCGCCACGGCCTGCGTCGTTGGTCAGCTCGGGGAAGGCGTTGGACAAACCACCAGCACCCACGTCGTGGATGGCGAGGATAGGGTTGTGGTCACCCTGCATCCAGCACTGGTTGATCACCTCTTGTGCACGACGCTCGATCTCGGGGTTGCCACGCTGCACCGAGTCAAAGTCCAGCTCAGCAGCGTTCGCACCCGTGGCCATGGAGCTG
>JAIXVK010000386.1 GCA_027483085.1 Comamonadaceae bacterium
GCGGGCGCCGTGACCAACCGGCGCAAGAACTTCATGCCCGGCAAAATGGTGGCCACCTTTGGCCTGGGTTCGGCCAAGCTCTACCGCTTTATGCACCGCAACCCGGGGCTGGAGATGCACCCGGTGGAGTTCACCAACGACCCGGCCATTGCCGGCCTGAACGACAACCTGGTCGCCATCAATGCCACATTGCAGATCGACTTTTTGGGCCAATGCGGCTCTGAGAGCCTGGGCCACGCGCCGTATTCCGGCACGGGCGGGCAATCAGACTTTGTGCGCGCAGCCAACCGGTCCAAGGGGGGCAAGGCCTTCATCGTGCTGCCGTCTACCGCCAAAGACGACACCATCTCCCGCATCGTGCCTTCGCTGTCGCCGTGCACCCATGTCACCACCAGCAAGAACGACATCAACTACGTGGTCACCGAGTACGGCGTGGCCCAGCTGCGCGGCAAATCCATGAAGCAGCGCACGCAAGCGCTCATCAATATCGCACACCCCAAGTTCCGTGACGAGCTGACCGCGCAGGCCAAGGCGCTCAAAATTCTTTGAGCCTAGCCAGGGCGCGGGTCAAAGTGGCTTTCTCGCGCCAATTGCTCCCAGAGTGGGCGCTCAGCGGCGCTGGTGGTGGGCGGCACCGCAATGCGCACCACGGCATACATATCGCCATGGGCCTTGGCGGCCTTGGTGCCGCTGGCCATGCCCCGGCCGCGCAGCCGCAGGTGTTTGCCGCTGCTGGTGCCGGCGGGCACGGTCAGCAGCACAGCGCCCGATAGCGTTTCAACGCTGATCTCGGCGCCCAATGCGGCCTCCCAAGGGGCTAGGGTCAGGTCGAAGTACAGGTCATCCCCATCCACCCGAAAGCGGGGGTGGGGCTCCCACTGCACATGCAAGTACAAATCCCCTGCTGCTGCGCCACCCGTGCCGGGGTCTGCCTGCCCACGCAGGCGCACCCGCTGGCCTGCGTGTACACCGGGCGGTATTTGCACCTCGATCTCGCGCGTGCCCCCGGTTGCGGGAATCACGAGCGCGAGCGTGCAGCCCTGTGCGGCTTGCTCCAGCGTGAGCGTGACCGCACTTTCGCGGTCCCGGCCACGCTGGGGCCCAGGGGGTCTGCGGGGGGCTTTGGCGTGTTGCTCGCGGCCCATGGCATGGAGCAGGTCGGAGAGGTCCATACCCGCGAAGTCGGGCATCTCCCGGCCAAAGTCAAAGCCGCTGAATCCGCGCGCTGGTGGGGCCATGGTGGCACCATCGTTTTGGCGCTCCAGCTGGTCATAGAGGGCGCGTTTTTCGGGGTCTTTGAGGGTGGCATAGGCCAGCGCGGCGTTTTTGAATTTCTCTTCCGAGCCGGGTTTTTTGGAGACATCCGGGTGGTGCTGGCGCGCCAAGGCGCGGTAGGCTTTTTTGATGGCAGCCAAGTCCGCATCGCGCGGAACACCCAGAGCAGCGTAGTAGTCGACGTAGTTCATAAGCGTTCAGCCCGGGCGCCGGGTTTTCACCTTGGCACCGTCTTGGAGTTTGATATCGGGGTACACCACCACACGGGTGTCCAAGGGCAGGCCTTCCGGTACCCAGGCGTGGGTGCCGTTGCGGGCTTGCACCACCACCTCTCTCAGGCGCACATGGTCGCCATCGAGCACAAACACGCCCGACCGCGAGCCGATGGGGAACAGGGCACTCACCGGCACCATCAGGGCATCGTCCACCACCTGCACCAGCACCCGCACATCCATCTTGAAGCCGTCTCCCAGCCCGCGCCAGGTTGCGGCTGGCGTGGTGATGTCCACAATGACATTCACCCGCTGTTCCTCCACCCCCAGTGCAGACACTTTGGTAAATGCTGCGGGCTCCACATAGCGCACCTTGCCTTGCAGCACACCCGCACCGCCCCAATTCAGCAACTGCACCGGCGTGCCGGGTACCACTTGGGCGGCTTCCTCGGTCAGGATGTCGACCACCGCTTCCAGCGCCGCAGGGTCACCCACTTCTAGCAAGCCGGTGCCGGCGAGCACCACCCCTTCGCTTTGCTGCAAAACCTTCAACACCTTGCCCGCGACGGGCGAAGTCACCACGACTCCCATCTTGCTGCCGGCCGGGCCCGCGGTGCCAAGAGGGCGCAGCGGCACACGGGTTTGCTCCAGGGCAAAGCGGGCGGCGGTTTGTGCCTGCTGGGCGGCCTGCAGCTCGGTGGTGCGCAGTTGCTCGGCCAAGCGCACTGTGTCGCCTTGGGCCGCCGACACAAAGCCTTGGCGCACCAGGGCAGCGTTGCGCAACCCGTCTTGCTGGCTCTGGGCCAGTGCGACGCTGGCCGCCGCAACCCTGGCTTGCGCCTGTGCCACACCTGCCTCGGCGGCGCCTACCCGTGCAGCCTGCTCGGCCTGGCTTCTGGCATCCAGCAGGGCAGGGGCCAGCGGCGAGATAGTGGCCACAGCTGCACCCCGTGCCACGCTGTCGCCCTGCACCAGCTGAATGCGCGACAAGTGGCCCGCCACCGTGGCCGAGACGATGTAGCGTTCGCGCACCCGGGTTTTGCCGTCTTCTTGCACCGCCCGCTCAAAGCGGCCTTGGGTCAGGCTGGCTACCTCGACCTCCGGCGGGCTGGGCCAAAACGCCCAGGCCAGCCCTGCCACAAGCAGCAGCGCCAGTGCGCCAACAATCAGTTTGTTTTTCATGGGGATTCCAAAGGAGCGAGCCGGGCCGGGGGGAGTGCGTTCATTCGCGGGTTTTGAGCACACTGACCAGATCCAGCTGGTCAATGCGCCGGCGCACGATCCATGCGCTCACCCCGCCTGCCACCAGCACACACACCACGGCAAACGCATAGGTGGCGGGTTGAATCGCAAACGGGAAAGAAAACTCGTCGCTGCGGATCATGGTGACAATGCCCAGCGCCATCAGGTAGCCCAAGACCATGCCCACCGGCAGGGCAAGCACGATCTCAATGCCCAGCCCGCCCAGCAAAATGGCCGATACCTCGGTCCGGGTAAAGCCCAGCACCCGCAGGCTGGCCAGCTCCCAGGCGCGCTCTGCCAGCGCAATACGGGCGTTGTTGTAGACCACACCCACGGCAATGATGGTGGCAAACACCGTGAGCACCACGCTGAACATCAAGATGTTGCGGGCCGTCACGTCGTTGATATTGCGGGCCATGACCTGCTTGCTGATGGCCACACCCACACGGGGCAAGTCTTTCAGTCGCTCCAGAAACGCGGGCTCATGGTCGCGCTCCACGCTCACCATGAGCTGGTTGACCATATCGCCCTCGTGCAGCAGCGCATTGAGTGCGCGGCGCTCCATATAGGCATTCATGCCCAAAAGCTCGTGCACCGTGCCGGTGACCGGCAGATACACCACTTCGCGGCGGCCCTCTTGCAGCTCGACCCGCAGCAAGTCGCCTCTTTGCACCTTCAGCTTGTCGGCCAGCCGGTCGGTCAGCAGCAGCCCATGGCGCGGCGCAGCCAGGGCTTGTTTTTCCATGTTGACGATGCGAAACAGTTCAGGCTTTTCCGCTTTGCCCTGAATGGCGCCCCGGTGGTGGGCATTGGCGTTGACCAGCCGCACCGCCACATTGCGCGCACCCTCTACTGCGGTGACATGGGGCAGGTGGGCTGCAGCCTGCAAGGCCCGGGCGGGCGTGGCTTCCACCAGGTTGATGGACACATCGCCCCGCAGCACCTGGCTGAACTGGGTGTCCATCAGCACCACCACCGCATCGCGCATGAAGGCACCGGTGATCACGGTTGACATGGCCATGGCCACGCCTAATGTGGTGAACAGGGTGCGCAGGCGGTGGCGCTCCATGGTGCGCAGCACCATACGCAGCGGGGGAGAAAACCAGTTTTTCAAGCCCCAGCGCTCCAGCAGCATCGGCCGGTAAATGCCGGGCGCGGGCGGGTGCATGGCCTCAGCCGGTGCCAGCAGCACCGTAGCCCGAATGGCGCTGAGCGTAGCCAACACGGCCGCCCCTAGGGCCACCGCCGCCGACACGACGATCAGCTCTGGCGCCAGGCGGTAGTGCAGCGTCGGGAAGCGGAAAGACTTGGCATACAAACCTACAAAGCCATGGCCCAGCACCGCCCCGAGCGCCACGCCCAAGGCCAGGCCCAGCAACACAATGACCAGCACCAGCTTGAGGTAGTGCCAACCGATGGCCGTGTTGCCATAGCCCAGCGCTTTGAGCGCAGCCACTTGCTCCCGCTGGGTGGCAATCTGGCGGCCCAGCACCACATTGAGCAAAAACGCAGCCACTGCCAAAAAGATGCTGGGCAACACGGTGCCCAGCACCTGTTGCTGCTTGATCTCGGAGCTCAAAATCACATCCGACATTTGCTGGTCGCGCCCGTGTGCGCTGATGCCCCCGTACGGCGCCAGCAGGCGGTCCAGCTGGGCAATCACAGCACCCTCGCTGGCACCGGGGTTCAGCCGCACCGACACCTGGTTAAAGGCGCCCTCCATGTTGTAGGCGGTGGCCAGCGCGCGGCGGTCTACCCAAAAAACGCCAAAGCCCCGCTGGTCCGGCGAGCCGCCCAAGCCCGCAAACACATACTCCGGCGAAAGCCCTATGCCCACCAAGCGCAGGCGCTCACGGGTGCCGTTAATCAGCGCGGTGACTTCGTCCCCCGCCTTGAGCTGGTGTGCCTCGGCAAAGGCCTCAGACACCAGGGCCTCCAGGGCGCCGCTGGTGTGCGCTGCCACCATGCGCCCGCTTTTGATCACGACCACATTCAAGGCCTGTGGCGCGAGCAGGTCCAGCCCGATGAGCTGGCCTGCCAGCGGGTCTGTCACCCCGGCTATACCCAAGGGCACCACATGCGCCAGCGCGGTTTGCAAGTGCGCAGCCCCCTCGATAGCGGCCAGCTGCGGCACCAGCGCCAGCGGGGCGCTTTTGAGGGTGGCAAACACATCCGCAAAGCGCGACTCTGCGTAGTACACATCGCGCGACCACGACAAGGAGTCAAACGCGCTAAAGCTGGTGATAAACCCGCCCACACCGCTAGCCACCACCAGCGCAATGGTGAGCGCCTGACTCCACATCAGGCGCAGGTCGCGCAGCAGCTTGCGGTCCAGGGTGGTCATGGGGTGGGGCTCACCATGCCAGCTCCGACGGCGCCACCTTGTGTGCGTTTTGCGCGATGCGCTCGATCCGCCCGCCGCCGAGGTAGAGCACCCGATCCGCCATGCCGGCAATGGCCGCGTTGTGGGTGATCACGATGGCGGTGGTCCCCATCTCGCGGTTGATGCGGGCAATCACCTCCAGCACCAGCTTGCCGGTTTGGTAGTCCAGCGCACCGGTGGGCTCGTCGCACAGCAAGACCTCGGGTTTTTTGACAATCGCGCGGGCAATGGCTACCCGCTGCTGCTCGCCCCCCGATAGTTGCGAGGGAAAGTGATCCACCCGCTTCGCCAAGCCCACCAGGGTCAGCGCCTCCAGGGCCGGCATGGCGTTTTTGGCAATGTCGGTGACCAGCTCCACGTTCTCGAGCACCGTCAGGCTGGGAATCAGGTTGTAAAACTGGAACACAAAGCCCACGTGCTCTCGCCGGTACTGGGTGAGCTCGTCGTCGGTGGCGTGGGTCAGGTCTTGGGCCTCGAATTGGGCGGTGCCACTGGTGGGCCGGTCCAGCCCCCCCAGAATGTTGAGCAGGGTGGATTTGCCGCTGCCCGAGGCGCCCAGCAGCACAATGAATTCGCCCTTGTAAATCGTCAGGTCCACGTCGACGAGCGCCAGCACCTTGACCTCGCCCATGTCATAGGTTTTGGCCAATGTCTTGGCGGTGAAAACCGCTGCGCGGCCTGAGGTGTCTGGCGGTGCAGCGCCATCTGGCTGCGCTGCGGACGTGGGAGTGGTTGCCACTGGAATAGGCATGGAACCCCCCTTAGGACTGTGACTATGTGTCGCCAGTATGCGAGGGGCTATGCGCTAGCGTCTGTGCGATGACGCACCCGCAGGGGTCTGCTACTTCAGAACTCCGTGATCACAGTCACGCCGGCCACCTCGAACTTGTCCATGTTCATCAGCGCATCGATGGACTGCTGCAGGTTGATCTTTTTGCCGACCAGTTTTTCAGGCGCCAGCTTGCCGGTACGCACCATGTCGAGCATGGCGCCGTAGCGGTGGGCCTGCATGCCGTGGCTGCCCAAAATCTCCAGCTCATGGGCGATAACCTTGGCCATGGGAATGGCGGGTGTACTGTTTTCGGCCAGCATCAGCCCCACCTGCACATGCTTGCCGCGACGGCGCAGGTTGCTGATGGAGTTGAAGCAGGTAGTAGGGTGGCCCAGCGCGTCCAGCGACACATGCGCGCCGCCTTTTGTGATCTCCATCACCGCCTCCACCACGTTGGCCACCTGGGTGGCGTTGACTGTGGCCACCGCACCCATGGCACGCGCCATTGCGAGCTTGTCTTCCGAGATGTCGATGGCCA
>JAIXVK010000471.1 GCA_027483085.1 Comamonadaceae bacterium
CCGAAGAAGGCACCGTCACCGCCGAAGGCCAAGGTGTAGCCGTAGATGGCCCACAACACATAGATCAGTGCAGTGACCACGAACACTTGCATCAGCACCGACAACATGTTCTTGCTGCGGACCAGGCCGCCGTAGAACAAGGCCAGACCGGGCAAGGTCATGAACAGGACCATGGCCGTCGAGATCGTCATCCAGGCGGTGTCGCCCTTGTTAGGAACCGGTGCGGGTGCAGCGGCTGGAGCTGCCTCCGCGGCAGCAGGTGCTGCAGCCGGTGCGGGCGCAGCGGCAGGCGCTGCAGCTTCAGGGGCAGAAGCGGTTGCGGCAGGCGCATCAGCCGCCGGTGCGGCGGTTTGGGCCAGCGCAAAAGAACCGGCTGTCATCAGGCTCAAGCCCAGAGCCAGCGTGGCGAGAAGTTTTTTCATGTCGTGCTCTCTTTCTATTTACAGCGCTTCTTTGCCGGTTTCACCGGTGCGGATGCGGACCACTTGTTCCAGGTCGTAGACAAAAATCTTGCCGTCGCCGATCTTGCCGGTGCGGGCGGCGCCCTCGATCGCTTCGATGACGCGCTCTACCAAAGCGTCGTCAATCGCCGCTTCAATCTTGACCTTGGGGAGGAAGTCGACCACGTACTCTGCACCGCGGTACAGCTCTGTGTGGCCTTTTTGGCGGCCGAAGCCTTTGACTTCAGTCACGGTAATGCCTTGCACTCCCATGCCGGACAAGGCTTCGCGCACCTCATCGAGCTTGAACGGTTTAATGATGGCCGTCACGAGTTTCATGTGTTCACCTCAGCTTGATAGTTAATGACAGAGTCCGGGCCTGGTGGCTTGCCGCGCCAGGTTTTCGGGAGCTAAGAGGCATAAAGCAGAAGCCGTGCCAAGTTGCGCGCCGGTGGTGTTCTGCAAAAAAGCCCCACAGTTTCTGCAGATTCCGCTAACATTACTGTACAAAACAACAGTTTGCACGGCAATGGTGCACCACAGCGCAATGCACCGAGATATTGCGCACCTTTTTGGGAAATCAGGGAAATGAGCTTGTCTTTGGTGCAAAGTCGCGCGTTATTGGGGCTCGAAGCGGTTCAAGTAACCGTGGAGGTGCACTTGGCCAACGGGCTCCCGAGCTTTACTTTGGTCGGTTTGGCCGATGTAGAGGTCAAAGAAGCCCGAGAGCGGGTGCGCTGCGCCATTCAGAACAGTGGCCTAGAGTTCCCCAACAACAAACGCATCACCGTCAACTTGGCGCCGGCCGACCTGCCCAAAGACTCCGGCCGGCTGGATTTGCCGATCGCCCTGGGCATTCTGGCGGCCAGCGGACAGGTGGACGCACAGGCACTGGCAGGCTTTGAATTTGCGGGTGAATTGTCCTTGTCCGGAGAATTGCGCGCAGTGCGCGGCGCCTTGGCCATGGCGTTGGCACTGCGGAAAACAGCCAGCCGCCCCCAACTGGTGCTCCCACCCGGCAATGCCGAAGAGGCCGCCCTGGTGCCCGACTCCCGGGTGATCCGGGCCCGCCGCCTGCTGGATGTGGTGCACCACTTTGCGCCGGGCGGTCAGGCCAAGGATGCGGAAGGCATCCCCCTGGAGCAAGACCCGGACGGTTGGGTCCGGGTGGAGCCCGCCCCCTTGCAAGCCCCCGCCCCCGGGCTGGACATGGCCGATGTCAAAGGCCAAGTGGCTGCCAAGCGCGCCCTCGAAATTGCAGCCGCAGGCGGACACAGCTTGCTCTTGGTAGGCCCGCCGGGCTCTGGCAAATCTATGCTGGCCCAGCGTTTTGCAGCCTTGCTGCCGGACCTGAACACCGACGAAGCGCTGGAGAGCGCTGCCATCGGCAGCCTGTGCGGGCGCTTTGACTTGCAGCGCTGGGGACTGCGCCCCACCTGCAGCCCCCACCATTCGGCGAGCGCGGTCGCTCTGGTGGGCGGTGGCTCGCCACCCCGGCCCGGAGAAATTTCGTTAGCCCACCATGGGGTGTTGTTTTTAGACGAGCTGCCGGAGTTTCCGCGCCAGGCGCTTGAAGCCCTGCGTGAACCGCTGGAGACCGGCAGCATCACTATCGCCCGGGCGGCCCGGCGGGCTGAGTTTCCTGCACGCTTCCAGCTGATTGCCGCCATGAACCCCTGCCCCTGCGGTTACCTCGGGGCGGCGGCACGCCCTTGCCGGTGCACGCCGGACCAGGTGAGTCGCTACCAAGGCAAGCTGAGCGGGCCATTGATGGACCGGATTGACCTGCACGTCGAGGTGCCAGCACTTGCCGCCGAAGAGCTGCTGCACAGCCCCCCCGGCGAGCGCAGTGCCGACATCCGCGAACGCAGCCACCAAGCGCGGGAGCGGGCACTTCAGCGCCAGGGCTGTAGTAACCAAGCGCTGGCCGGCCAAGCGATCGACCAGCATATTGCGCTGGAGCCTGCCGCCCTGAAATTCTTGCAGACAGCGGCTACGCAGCTCGGCTGGTCTGCGCGCAGCACCCACCGCACCTTGAAAATAGCCCGCACCATTGCCGACCTGGCTGGCAGCGCAGACACGCAACTCCACCATGTGGCCGAAGCCATGCAATACCGGCGCGTTCTGCGCGGTGCTAACTGAGAGCGCGGCGTAATTTGCTATTATTTATATAGCAGCTAGCGCATATAGCCAGAGCGCTATAGGCATTTTTGGCACCTAAGGCCTCTCTGGAAGCGCCACCCCCTGCTGCCGCAGGTAAGCCCAGACCTCTTTGCTCACAGGGCCCAGACTGCGCGCCCGCTCTGCCGAATCCGCCGCGGCGACAAGTTGCCCCAAGGCCGACAAAGACACCGCAGTGCCCAGCAGCCAGCGTTGCTCCGCCGGGCGGGATTGAAGCGCCACGCCATAAAACTGCACCGCATCCTGATGCCGGCCCAGACGTTGCGCAGCATTCGCACGCACCGCCCACAACTCCGGCTGCCCGGCCAAGAGCGGCTCCACCTGCGTCATCAACTCCAGCACGGCGGCTGAGCGGCCTTGTGCCAGCTCCATCCGGGCCAGTTCGCGCACCAGCATCAGCTGGGTGGCGGTCGGAGTGGGCGGCTGGGCCCGCTCTGCGCCAGCCAGAGAGTCTTGCAGCAGCTGGATTGCGGCATCCGCAGAGCCGCTGTTGTAGAGCGATTGCGCTTGAGCCAGCACGTCACGCACTGCCGTTTGCTGGCGCTGTGCTGC
>JAIXVK010000134.1 GCA_027483085.1 Comamonadaceae bacterium
AACGACGTCACCGGCTTGGGCCCCATTGAGCACATCTTTCAGCACATGTTTGTGGCGCTGGAAAGGCCCCGGTTCGTCGTCACCGAGCGAGTCCTGCAAGGGAGCCAATGCTTCTTGACTTGGGAGTTCCGGTTCAAATTCCGGCGGTTTGATACAGACTCCGAACAGGTCATTCTCGGCGCCAGCCACCTCGTGTTTGATGACACAGGCCTTGTCTGCCTACATCGCGACTATTGGGATGCGGCTGAAGAGCTGTACGAGAAGCTGCCGCTCGTAGGAGGCCTGATGCGTTGGCTCAAAAAAAGAGCCAACAGCTGAGGGTGGTTAGCGCATCCCGGCTTCAAGCGCCGAAATCTTGCTGCTTTGAAAATCCATAGGGGGACGTGGCTGCCACCAATCCCGCAAAGAAGCAAAAACATTGCGGCAACCGGTGCACTTGTATTCGCCGGTGGCTTGCAGCGAACCATTGGCTGAGCGCTCCAGCACTCTCTGGTAGCTTGTGGCACCACACTCGCGGCATCTATAGACAGTGTTGTACGTCTTCATGATGTGCGCAACTGTAAAGAATCATGCGCTTTTTGGCGAGTGTATTGTTGTAATTCGTTGTAAACATGCGGCTTCCGGGCCGTTTTCGGCCAGAAAGCCGCGCGGGGCTTAGGCAGGCAAGGTGTCAGCGAAGCTTGGCCGCTGGGAAAGCTTGTCAAACAATTTGGCCAAGCTGGCGTGTTCATTGCGCCAAGCGATTTCGGGGAAGCGGAAATCAAGGTAGCCAAGCGCACAACCCACGGCCAGATCCGCCAGGGTAAGGTGAATGCCAGCGCAGAACGGCTTATCGGACAGGCCACGTTCCATGGCTTTGAGTGCTTCGTGGATCTTGAGCAGTTGCCGGTCAATCCAGGCTTGGCTGCGCTCGGCAGGCGCGCGGCCCGCCCACGCAGCCTCTAGGCGAGCGAGGACTGCGGCTTCCATGAGTCCATCAGCCAAAGCTTCCCAAGTCTTGATCTCCGCGCGCTCGCGACCCACGGTGGGAATCAATTTGCCGACAGGGGACAGGGTATCCAAGTACTCCACGATCACGCGGGAATCAAACAGCGCCTCGGCACCCTCCATGATCAGGCAGGGGACTTTGCCCAGTGGGTTGGATTCGGCAATGCGTGTGTCAGCAGCCCAAACGTCCTCCTGAATCAAGACGTAATCAAGTTTCTTCTCCGCCATCACAACACGAACTTTACGAACGAAGGGGCTTGAGGTGGATCCGATGAGTTTCATGAGCGCTTTGCAGTTAACTAGCGCTTGATTCTATCCAGCGGGGCCTGCCCCCACACCCTGCGGTCATTGCAGTGGCGCACAACCTACAATCGGGGAATGACCTTCTCCGCCATTTCCGCCCTCTCTCCGCTGGACGGCCGCTACGCCGCCAAACTCGCCACCCTGCGCCCCCTGACCAGTGAGCTGGGCTATATGCACCGCCGTGTGCAGGTGGAAGTGGCCTGGTTTATTGCCTTGAGCGACGCTGGCTTTGACGAGTTCAAACCCCTGACCCCCGGCGCCCGCACCTACCTGCTGGGCTTGGTGAAAAACTTCTCGGAAGCCGACGGCGAGGCCATTAAGGCTATTGAAAAGACGACCAATCACGATGTAAAAGCGGTTGAATACTGGATCAAGTCCAAGTTTGAAGCCCGGCCCGAGCTGGAAAAAGCTGGCGAGTTTGTGCACTTTGCCTGCACCAGCGAAGACATCAATAACACCAGCCATGGGCTGCAGTTGCGCGCCTCGCGCGATGTCGTGGTGTTGCCTGCCTTGGACAAAATTGTCCTGAAACTGCGGGACATGGCCCACGCCTACGCCGATGTGCCCATGCTGAGCCGCACCCATGGCCAGACCGCCAGCCCCACCACCGTGGGCAAGGAAATGGCCAACGTGGTCATTCGCCTGCAAGCCGCCTGCGACCGTATTGCCAACGTGAAGATTCTGGCCAAGATGAACGGCGCCGTGGGCAATTACAACGCTCACCTGAGCGCTTGGCCCGACTTTGATTGGGAAGCTTTCAGTAAGAAAGTGGTGGAGACTCCCGAGCCACTGGGTCTGGGCCTGACCTTCCAGCCTTACAGCATCCAGATCGAGCCCCATGACTACATGGCGGAGCTGTTTGATGCCGTCGCGCGCACCAACACCATCCTCATTGACCTGAGCCGCGATATCTGGGGCTATGTGTCCTTGGGTTATTTCAAGCAAAAGCTCAAGGACGGCGAAGTGGGTTCGTCCACCATGCCGCATAAGGTCAATCCGATTGACTTTGAAAACGCTGAGGGCAATCTGGGCTTGGCCAATGCCTTGTTACGCCATTTGAGCGAAAAGTTGCCGATTTCCCGCTGGCAGCGTGACCTGACCGATTCGACCGTGCTGCGCAACATGGGCGTGGCCTTGGGCTATGCCGTCCTGGCCTACAGCTCGCTGATGACTGGTTTGAACAAGCTGGAGATTAACGAAGCCGCCATCGCCGAAGACTTGGATTCCTCATGGGAAGTGTTGGCTGAGCCCATCCAGACCGTGATGCGCCGCTTCGGACTGCCCCAGCCCTACGAGCAACTCAAGAAGTTCACCCGGGGTGCAGCCATGACCCGTGAATTGATGCAGGGCTTTATTGCAGGTTTGGACATCCCAGAGGTTGAGA
>JAIXVK010000102.1 GCA_027483085.1 Comamonadaceae bacterium
CCGCGCGGGCGCCCCCGTGCGCCCGCCCGCCCGCGGCGCAAAAGCACCGCCGCCCAATGCCCGCCTGCTGCTCACCCCCGCCCAGCATTGGGAGGGCGATGCCAGCGAGACCCGGGTCCTGAAACGCCACTTCAACCACCTGGAAGCGGACGTCGAGCTCGAAAACGGCGCAACAGGCTTGGTCGTGTTCACCCAAGACTGGCGCACCACCCGCAAACTCACCGAAGATATGTCCACCATGGAACACGAGTTTCTGGTGGAAGTCCAAGGCGAGATCGAGCCGGATGCACTCAAGCCGATCGGCTACGCGCTCAAAGACGAGCGCTTGGATTTGCCGCAAGTGAAGGTGAGTGTGAACAGCACCACACCCGAATCCAGCCGCCTGCGCTTTGCGATCAAGGGCTCACACCCCGGGCTGATTGCGTTCTTGTGCGAAAAAGCCGGGCTGCAGATTTTGGGAATGAAACGCATCCGCTTAGGCCGCGTCACTCTGGCCGACCTGCCGGTCGGACAGTGGCGCTATTTGGCGGGCTGGGAAAAGTTTTAAAAGCGCGTCAGCTCGCGATGTAGCTCTGCAGCTGGCTGATCGTCTGTTCGTGGTCTTTGATGATGTCGTCCATCAAGTCCCGGATAGAGATCATGCCCAGCACCTTGGTGCCGTCGACCACCGGCAAGTGGCGGATTTTTTTCTGACTCATCAAGGCCATGCACTCCTGGGTGCGCGTCTTGGGACCGACCACCATGACCTGCGAGGTCATAATGTCTTTCACTTGGGTGTCTTTGGAGGATCGGCCTGCCAGCGCAATTTTGCGGGTGTAGTCCCGCTCCGAGAAGATGCCGACAAGCTTGTCGCCGTCCATCACCATGAGCGCACCGACGTTGCAGTCCGCCAGCATTTCAAGCGCCTGGTAGACGCTGTCTTCCGGGTTCAGACTCCAGACAGAGCCCCCGTGTTTCTCCAACAGTTCCAGAATCGGTCGCATAGAGCCTCCGCCAAAAACACTGTGAAGACTCGACCATACAACAAATAAAGTGTGAAGCCCACCGATAAGCCGGATTCTGTGCATGGGGTTTCCCCCACGTGACCACCATTACTCTGGGCCGCTGGTCACCCAAACGGCTCGATGCTACCTACCCGCCAACTCCGGGGGCCCCGTCAACGTTGGCCTACTTGGTATTGCTGCGCGTAGAGATTGCCCGTTTCACCCGAACTAAATCGGCTCGTCTCTGTTGCTCTAATCCTCACCTTAGGGCCTGCCACTTGCGTGGCCGGCTTGTCAGTGGACAGTCGTTAACTGCTACGCTGCCCTATGCAGTCCGGACGTTCCTCCAGTGCTTGGTTTCCCAAATTGCACCAGCGGTGGTCTGGCGGGCTTCACCCCCCGATTATCGGGCCTGCCGGCGCCGGAATATCGATATGTGCAAACTGTCGCTAGCAATTCACGGCTTTGCTACAGAATAATCAGCTACACAGCCCATCACGGAGAGACCCCATGCCATTCGACAACGTCCTGCAAACCATCGGCAACACGCCCCACATCCGCATCAACAAACTGTTCGGCAACAGCCACAAGGTGTATGTGAAGAGCGAGCGCACCAACCCGGGCGGCTCCATCAAGGACCGCATCGCCTTGGCCATGATTGAAGATGCAGAACGCAGCGGCGCGCTGCAACCCGGCGCCACCATCATCGAGCCCACCTCCGGCAACACCGGCGTGGGCTTGGCGTTGGTCGCAGCCGTCAAAGGCTACAAACTAATTCTGGTCATGCCCGACAGCATGTCGATTGAGCGTCGCCGCCTGATGCTGGCCTACGGCGCTAGTTTCGACCTGACCCCGCGCGAGAAGGGCATGAAGGGCGCCATCGCCCGCGCCGAAGAGCTCAAGGCCCAGACCCCCGGTGCCTGGATTCCCCAGCAGTTTGAGAATCCCGCCAACATCGACGTGCATGTGCGCACCACAGCCTTGGAGATCGCCAACGACTTTCCCAATGGCGTGGACTACATCATCACCGGCGTGGGCACTGGCGGACACCTGAGCGGGGTAGCCCAAGTGCTCAAAGCCAAGTGGCCGCAGCTCAAGGTGTTTGCGGTAGAGCCATCGGCCTCGCCCGTGATCAGCGGTGGTGCACCTGCACCCCACCCGATTCAGGGCATTGGCGCGGGCTTCATCCCCAAAAACTTGAAGACGGATCTGCTGGATGGCGTCATTCAGGTCGAAGCCGAAACTGCTCGCGAGTACGGCCGCCGCAGCGCACGTGAGGAAGGTTTGCTAGTGGGTATTTCCAGCGGCGCCACGCTGGCCGCCATTGCGCAGAAGCTGCCCGAGATTCCCGCAGGCAGCACCGTGCTGGGATTCAACTACGACACCGGTGAGCGCTATCTGTCGGTCGAAGGCTATTTGCCCACCTGACCCGACGCAAAAGGCTGCGGCTTACTTCAGCAGGAAGTTGCCGTGGCCTGCGTTCAGGGCAGTGGCCGCTGTGGCGGTTTCGTCTTTCAGGTCCACTCCGGAGAGCTGGCGCTGGCGGGACTCAGCCAGCAGGAAGTGCAATTTGTAGGCCGCCTCCTCAACCACCAGCCCCGCGGGCCGCACGTTGGAAATGCAATTGCGGCTCGCGTCGGTGAGCCCCACCCAGGGCATCCAGGTCAGGTACAGGCCCATGCTGTCCGGTGAGCTCAAACCAGGCCGCTCCCCGATCAGCACCACCACCGCCTTCGCACCCAATGCCTGCCCGATTTCATCGCCGATGGCGACGCGGGCTTGGCGCACCACACACAGGGGCGCGACTTTCCAATCTTCACCCGCCATGCGATGGTGCAAAGCAGCCAAGAACGGTGCCGCGTTTTGCTCTATAGCCAAAGCGGAAAGACCGTCTGCGATCACAAACGCCACGTCGAATGGTCGTTCCTCCAAGGTCCCCTCGGGAGGGGCCAACGAATCGCGCGACGCTATATCGAGCCGCCGCCCCAGATCGGGGCGCTGCAGGTAATGGTTGCGATCTGTCGCCGCGCTGTGGAGTTGAAGTACAGAGCCCGGCAGACCCGGCCATGCAGCGCTGAGCTGCTCCGACAACGCTGGGCCGTTTAGTCCGCGATGCACGGCATCTCGCGCCTGGGCATGGGCCAATTGAAACGCAAGATGCGCGCTCGTGGGCAAACTCACGCCGGAGCGTCCCAAGGCAATACGGGCATCGGTGAACTGGCGCAATGCCGCCCATGGGTTGGCGGTGACGGGCGACTGTGGATCAGACATGCACCACCTCAGGCCAAGGGCAACAAGGCTTGCTCGAACGCGGTGGGCAGCCCAGGCGGCAGCACCAAGTCGGCGCCCTGCCCCTGAAAAATATTCATACGCTGCAACCAGGCCTCGAACTCGGGTGCAGGCCGCAGGCCCAGCACCTTGCGGGCGTACAAGGCGTCGTGGAACGAGGTGGTCTGGTAGTTCAGCATGATGTCGTCCGAGCCCGGAATGCCCATCACAAAGTTACAGCCTGCGGCCCCCAGCAGGGTGAGCAATACGTCCATGTCGTTCTGGTCAGCCTCGGCGTGGTTGGTGTAGCAAACATCGCAGCCCATGGGCAGGCCCAACAGCTTGGCGCAGAAGTGGTCTTCCAGCCCCGCGCGGATGATCTGCTTGCCATCAAACAAATACTCGGGGCCTATGAAGCCCACCACAGTGTTCACCAACAGCGGCTTGAAAGCACGCGCCACCGCATAGGCACGCGCTTCGCAGGTTTGCTGGTCCATGCCGTGGTGCGCATTGGCCGACAAGGCACTGCCCTGCCCGGTTTCAAAATACATCACGTTGTCGCCCACCGTGCCACGGTTCAGCGAAAGAGCCGCGCTGTGCGCCTCGGCCAGTAAGGCCAGGTTCAGGCCGAAGCTGCTATTGGTCGCCTCGGTACCACCAATCGACTGGAACACCAGATCCACCGGTGCACCGCGCTCAATCGCCTGGATGGTGTTGGTCACATGGGTGAGCACACAGCTCTGCGTTGGTATCTCGTAGTGCGCAATGACATCACCCATCATGTGCACCAGCTTCATCACCTGCGCCACGTTGTCGGTGGCGGGGTTGATGCCGATGACGGCGTCCCCGCTGCCGTAGAGCAAACCATCCAGCAAGCTGGCGGCGATGCCGGTGGCGTCATCGGTGGGATGATTAGGCTGCAGGCGCGTCGCCATGCGGCCAGGCAGGCCGATGGTGTTGCGAAACGCCGTCACCACCCGGCATTTCTTGGCCACCAGAATCAGGTCCTGGTTGCGCATGAGCTTGCTCACCGCAGCCGCCATTTCAGGCGTGATGCCGGGC
>JAIXVK010000180.1 GCA_027483085.1 Comamonadaceae bacterium
GGCAAGTCCACGGTGCAGAACGCCAACATGATCCAGCGCGGCTACGAAAAGCTGGACGAAAAGCTGCTCGCCCTGGGCGCACGCATCACCCACAAGCCCAACTGAAGGCAGCACGCGAAAGCTTGCTTGCTATCAAATAAAGAGCTGCTCGCGCATATTCTATGCGCGCTAGCGGCTATTTTTGTTTGTCACCTAGAATGCTGACAAGGGGAGGGAAATGGGCATGACGCCAGAGCAACAAGCCAAGGTCAGCATCGCTGGCATAAATCACCACGCAGTCAAATGAATAACGAAGAACAACAATTTCTCAACAACCTCGACAAGCAACTGTGGGACGCCGCAGACCGTTTGCGCTCCGCAGTCAACCCCAGCGAATACATGCACGTCGTGCTGGGGCTGGTGTTCCTGAAGTACATCTCCGACGCCTTCAAAGAGCGCCGATTGGAACTGGAAGCCGCCTTCAAAGACCCCGCTAACGATTACTACCTGGGTGATGACTCCGCTGAGCTAATCGCCCAAGAGCTGGAGGCGCGCGACTACTACACCGAGACCAACGTCTTCTGGGTGCCCGCCTTGGCCCGCTGGGACTTTTTGAAAGACAGCGCCAAGCTCGCCATTGACACGGTGCTCAATGTCAAAAATGGCGCGCAAGACGAGTACAAATTCAAAGGCATTGGCCGCCTGCTGGACGACGCGCTGGAGGCGGTAGAAAAAGATAACCCCAAGCTCAAAGGCGTGCTCGACAAAAGCTACGCCCGCTGGCGCGTGGACGACGCCTTGCCCGGCCTGATTGACGAGTTCTCCAAAATTCCGTTCAACCACGGCGCGCTCAAGGCCAAAGACATCCTGGGCCACATCTACGAGTACTTCTTGGGCGAGTTCTCCATTGCCGCAGGCAAGCGCGGAGGCGAGTTCTACACGCCCAAGAGCATCGTTAGCCTGATTGTGGAAATGCTGGAGCCCTTTGAAGGCCGCGTTTACGACCCCTGTTGCGGCTCAGGTGGTTTCTTTGTGCAAAGCGAGCGCTTTGTCTTGGAGAACGGCGGCAAGATCGGTCAGCTCAGCATCTATGGCCAAGAGTTCAACCCCACCACCTGGCGCCTGGCCAGCATGAACATGGCCATCCGTGGGCTGGACTACGACTTTGGCAAAGAGCCCGCCAGCACCTACACCCGCCCCCAGCACCCCGACCTGCGCGCCGACTTCATCATGGCCAACCCGCCCTTCAACATGAAGGCTTGGAAAGAAGGCGTTCGCGATGATGACCCCCGCTGGAAATACGGCGTTCCGCCGGATGGCAACGCCAACTTTGCGTGGATGCAGCACATGATCCACCACCTGGCACCCCACGGCAGCATGGCTCTGCTGCTGGCCAACGGCTCCATGAGCAGCAACACCAACAACGAAGGCGAAATCCGCAAAGCGCTGATTGAGGCGGACTTGGTGGAGTGCATGGTGGCCCTGCCCGGCCAGCTGTTTACCAACACGCAAATCCCCGCCTGCATCTGGTTCCTGACCCGCAGCAAGGCCGAGCGCGCCAAAAAAGGCATCAGCCGCCAGCGCCATGGCGAGGTGTTGTTCATCGACGCACGCCAGCTCGGCTATATGAAAGACCGCGTGCTGCGCGACTTCAAGCCCGAAGACACGGCCAAGGTGGCAAACATTTTCCACGCCTGGCAGCGCGGCACCAGCTATGCGGACGAAGCAGGCTTCTGCAAAGCCGTGAAGCTGGAAGACATCCGCAAGGCTGACTACGTGCTCACCCCCGGCCGCTACGTAGGCGCCGCTGCGCAAGAGGCCGATGCCGAGCCGTTTGAAGAAAAAATGGCCCGCCTGACTGCGGTGCTGGGCGAGCAATTCAAAGAGAGCGCAAGGCTGGAGGCCGAAATCCGCAAGAACCTGGCGGGGCTGGGCTATGAACTTTGATGCACGCACTTGTGCAACGACCCGTTGCACAACCCTTGGGAGGCGCCATACATGAGTACCCAAGCTTTGAACTTTGTCGATTTGGTGGCCGCCATCCAGTACACCCATGTGGCGCTGGCCGACCAAGCCGCCAAGGCCGTCAACATCAGCCTAACCTTGCGCAACTGGGTGTTTGGTTACTACATCCGCGAGTACGAGCAGTCTGGTGCAGACCGCAGCGCCTACGGCGAACGGCTGTTGGAAATCCTGGCCCAGCGCCTGCAGCAAACGGGGCTGCAGCGCGTCGAGGCCCGTGAACTGCGCCGTTACCGGCAGTTTTATTTGGCCTACCCGCAGATTCGGGAGACGCTGTCCGCCAAATTGCCCGCCCTCCAAATTCGGGAGACGCTGTCTCCCGAATCCACGCTGCCCGCCGTGCCTGCCCAGCAACTGTTGGAGCGCCTGTCGTTTTCCCACTTTGCCGAGCTGCTGCAGCTGGATGACCCACTGCAACGTGCCTTTTATGAAGTGGAAACCCTGCGCGGCAACTGGTCCGTGCGCGAGCTGAAGCGCCAAGTCGCCACTCAGTATTACCAGCGCACCGGCCTGTCCACCGAAAAAGCCGCCATCGCCACACTGGCCCACGCCAAAGCCGAGCAGACCACCCCGCAGCAGATCATCCGCGACCCGTATGTGTTTGAGTTTTTAGGCTTAAAGCCCCAGGAGGCCGTGACCGAAGGCCAGCTGGAAGATGCCTTGCTCGACAAACTGCAAGCCTTCCTGCTGGAGCTGGGGCACGGCTTTTGCTTTGAGGCACGGCAAAAGCGCCTGCTGATTGGTGGCGAGCACTTCTTTGTAGATCTGGTTTTCTACCACCGCGTGCTCAAGTGCCATGTGCTCATCGAGTTGAAGAACGATGCCTTCCAGCACGAGCACCTGGGCCAGCTCAATGCGTACGTGAGCTACTACAAGCAACACCACATGACCGAAGGCGACCAGCCCCCCATTGGCATCTTGCTGTGCACGCGCAAAAACACCGAGCTGGTGAAGTACGCCCTGGCCGACATGAATAACCAGCTCTTTGTGTCGCGCTACCAGGTGCAACTTCCGGGCACGGAAGAGATAGCGGCCTTTTTGCACAAGGCGGTGGAAGAGTTGGGGGGCGGGGATGAGTAAGTGGCCCAAGTATCGCGTTGATGAAATTGCTAAGAAAACAGGGATCGGGCCTTTTGGCTCAAGGATGAAAAGCGACACCTATACCCAATCTGGTGTACCCGTAATTCGAGGCACTAACATTACTGGTGGCCGTAGCTTTTCCGGTGATTGGGTTTACGTCTCAGAGCGGGACGCTGATCAGTTGTCTAGCTGCAATGTTCGCGAAGGCGACTTGGTTTTTCCTCACCGTGGCTCAATCGGGGAGGTCGGCATTGTTCCGGGAGATCGAGAGCGCTATCTGCTTTCTTCAAGCTTGATGAGTTTGAAATGCGACGAAACCAAAGCAGATTCACTCTACTTGTACTACTTCTTCAAATCGAATGAAGGTCGCCATCAGCTGCTCAAAAACGCTTCACAAGTCGGTACCCCTGGAATCGGCCAGCCTCTTACATCCCTACGCAGCATCGAACTGTATTTGCCTCCGGTAGAGCAGCAGAAACACATTGCCACCATGCTCGGCTGTCTGGACGACAAAATCGAACTCAACCGCCGCATGAACGAAACGCTAGAAGCCATGGCCCGCGCCATCTTCCAGTCCTGGTTCGTTGATTTCGACCCCGTGCGCGCCAATGCCAGCGGCGAGAGCGCCGAGTCCATCTGCCAACGCCTCGGCCTGACCCCGGACCTCCTCGCGCTATTCCCCGACGGCTTCGAAGACTCGGAACTTGGAGAAATTCCGGCGGGTTGGGCTGTTGAATCCATTGGCACTTTGGCAAATGTGACGGGCGGGAGTACTCCCAACACCAAAGAGCCCAAGTATTGGGACGATGGAGTTCATTACTGGGCCACACCAAAAGACCTTTCGCGCCTTTCATCCCCCGTCTTGCTGGGAACGGAGCGCAAAGTTTCTGATGAAGGGCTTGCCCAAATTGGCTCTGGGTTGTTGAAGCCTGGCACTTTCTTGCTGTCTTCTCGCGCACCCATTGGCTATCGCGCGATCAATGAAGTGCCTGTTGCAGTCAATCAGGGCTTTATTGCGATGGCCCCAAATTCAGGCGTATCCAAATACTTCTTGTTGTATTGGGCTGAGTGGGCGCATGACGAAATCGTGAGTCGTGCCAATGGGTCAACCTTTTTGGAGATCAGTAAGGCGAACTTCCGACCTATTCCTGTCGTGCGCCCCACTGATGATCTGTTTGAGAAATTCGACCGGTACGTCGAGCCAATCTACAAGCGGATTGTTTCCAATGAACAAGAGACGCAGCAGTTGGTGGCACAAAGAGATTCTCTGTTGCCAAAACTTCTCTCAGGAGAAGTGCCGGTTGACGTTGAGGAGGAGGCATCTTGAGTGAACTTGATCAAAACGACCGGCGGATGCTGGAAACAGCGATTGCAATACTGACTGATCAGTACCAAGAAAATGTTGAGTTCAACGAGCACATTGACTCCGAAGAGCCTGTAGTCATCGGTGAATCTGAATACTTGCGTAGTTCGGTGCTTTTCTGGGTGGACCCAGAGGCATACGAAGTAGAGAGGGAAAACTGGCAGCGCAGCGAAAGCGACGCCAAACATGAAAAAGCGCTTGAATTGATTCGCTCCAATGGGGTCGTCGGCCTTGTTGACGATATGTTGCTAGCTGTAGACCGCGGACGTGTCGTTCCGTTCGTTGGGGCGGGGCTATCTAAACCATTGGGAATGCCGTTATGGGGAGATGCACTGACACAGTTGCTGGGACGACTGCCTGGTGCCGATGCTCCGACAATCCAAGCTTTGATCGCATCCGGACAATACCTTGAGGCCGCGCAAGAACTAGCGGCGCATGACAAGGTTCAGACTTCGCATTTTGTAAAAACCACCTATAGAGCAAGTCAGTTGAAGCTCAAGGCTGGGCCGTTACAGCATTTGCCGCGATTTGCTAGAGGGTGCATTGTCACTACCAATTTTGACGATGCCATTGAGAAGACTTATGAAGGAGCGACCCATCAAGGCAAACAACTTGTGTTCGATGCCTACATGCACGGCACCCAAGAAAACAAGTTCTTCTCTCGCTTGGTGCGTGGCGATCGATGCCTGCTGAAATTGCACGGCGATGCGGAGAGTGAAGCCACCCACATCCTGACGGCCGAACAATACGAGCAGGCCTATGGAAAGCCCTTCGATTTTCAAAAATCGCTACCCAAAGCGCTGCGCCAGATTTACATCTCCCAGTCGCTCTTGTTTCTTGGCTGTGGTCTTGAACAAGACTGGACGATGGAGCTGTTTAAGGCCGCGCGTGATAGTGATGGCTATCAAGTGCCGAACCATTACGCTGTCGTTGAAGCGCCTAAAGATATTCAAGCTAAGCAGCAGAAGGAGACGCGTTTGTTGGACCTAAACATCCAACCCATCTGGTACCCATTTGGTGAGCACCAAATGGTCGAAAACATAATCGACTTGGTCGCCGATGTAGCGGAAAAGCGTTTTGTCTTTAAGGGTTGAGGGGTAGAAAAATGACTAATGTCTGGTGTGTTCGCGCTGATTTTGGGACGCATGCGAAAGCCTTCGTAGAGGGCGGGTATGCGGCAATTGGTTGGATCTCTAAGAAAAGTTTGTCGAAAGTTAAGACAAGAGAAGATATTTATCCTCTTTACAAAGCTGCATATCCAAAAGACACCAGCAATATCGTCATTGGACAACAAGTGGGCCAAATCGGACGCTTCTTGTTAGAAATCAAGCCGGGTGACTACGTCATCACTCCTGCCGCTGACACAGAGTGGCTTCACTACGGGGTTGTAAGCCCCAATCCGATTTACTCCTACGTACCGAATGACTTGGCCTGTCCTTATGCGCATCGTCGTCATGTGGCTTGGAGTAAAAAACCTGTGCGCAGGGGAGATTTTTCGGTGCCATTTCAGAACACCATGCGTTCATCGTTGACGGTATTTTCCGTCTCGCAGGGTGCAGAGTTCCTCCAAGCGATAGGGCAAGGTGCATTAGTCCCGGCGCAACCTGTAAAGGTCTACGATCCTTATGGAGTTGTTCTGGATCAGGTGCTTGAACTAGACGACAAAGAATTTGAAATCCTAGTGGGGCATCTGCTTACTGCTCTCGGTTTTGAGGGGTCAGAAGTCGTCGGCAA
>JAIXVK010000561.1 GCA_027483085.1 Comamonadaceae bacterium
CGGGTGCTGGCCAGCCCGCGCTGCACCAAAAGTTGATCAATTCGCATCGTTATCCAAAGTTATCCCACACACCCTCAAGGCCAGAGATACCGCAGGTTCGGCTCTGCCGACCTGCTGGTATCACCCCCTCGAGGGGGAGGCGCCAAAGGCGCCTCGGGGGTGCTATTAATAGCGGTAGGTGTCTTTCTTGTACGGACCGGCTTTGCTCACGCCGATGTACGAAGCCTGCTCTTCCGTCAGTTCGGTCAACATGGCACCGACCTTCTTCAGGTGCAAACGTGCCACTTTTTCGTCCAAGTGCTTAGGCAACACATAGACCTTGCCAGCCTTGTATTCCTTGGGCTTGGTAAACAGTTCGATCTGGGCGATCGTCTGGTTCGCAAAGCTGGAAGACATCACAAAGCTGGGGTGACCGGTGCCGCAACCCAGGTTCACCAAACGGCCCTTGGCCAACAGGATGATGCGCTTGGAAGCCTTTTTACCCTTGGCGGGAAAGATCACGTGGTCCACCTGGGGCTTGATCTCTTCCCACTTGCACTTGGACAGCGACGCCACATCAATTTCGTTGTCAAAGTGACCGATATTGCAGACGATGGCCTGGTCTTTCATCGCATCCATGTGCGCGTAAGTGATCACGTTCTTGTTGCCGGTGGTGGTCACGAAAATGTCGGCCTTGTCGGCAGCATATTCCATGGTCACGACCTTGTAGCCTTCCATGGCGGCTTGCAGGGCATTGATCGGGTCGATTTCTGTCACCCACACTTGGGCGGACAACGCACGCAGCGCTTGGGCAGAGCCCTTGCCCACGTCACCGTAGCCAGCGACCACTGCCACCTTGCCGGCGATCATCACGTCAGTCGCACGCTTGATACCGTCAACCAGGGATTCGCGGCAACCGTACAGGTTGTCGAACTTGCTCTTGGTGACCGAGTCGTTCACGTTGATGGCGCGCAGAGCCAGAGTGCCCTTGGCGGACATTTCTTCCAGACGCATCACACCGGTGGTGGTTTCTTCGGTCACGCCGATGATGTTCTTCAGGCGGCGGCTGTACCAGGTGGGGTCCACCTTCAGCTTGGCCTTGATGGCGTTGAACAGGCAGACTTCTTCTTCGCTGCCGGGCTTGGCCAAGACCTTGATGTCCTTCTCGGCGCGGGCGCCCAGGTGCATCAACAAGGTGGCATCGCCGCCGTCGTCCAGAATCATGTTGGGGCCTTCGGCTGCAGTGCCCTTCTTGCCACCGAATTCAAAAATGCGGTGGGTGAAGTCCCAGTACTCGTCCAAAGTCTCACCCTTGTGCGCGAACACGGGGGTGCCCTTGGCCACCAACGCTGCGGCTGCATGGTCTTGGGTAGAGAAGATGTTGCACGAGGCCCAACGCACATCTGCGCCCAGGGCTTGCAGGGTTTCGACCAGCACGCCGGTTTGGATGGTCATGTGCAGGGAACCGGTGATGCGCGCGCCCTTCAGAGGCTGGGCCTTGGCGAACTCTTCACGGATGGCCATCAGGCCGGGCATTTCGGTCTCAGCGATGGTCAGCTCTTTGCGGCCCCAATCGGCCAGGCTCAGGTCGGCGATCTTGAAGTCTTCTGCCTTCACGGGGGCAGCGACGGCTTTGGCGGGCTTAACCGTCTTTACCGCTTTGGGGGTCTTGGCGTTCTTAACCAGTTTCAATACAGCGCTCATGGTGTGCTCCAAACGTTGATTTGCATAGCCACTGGCGCACTCGGGGAGGGGATTTGACAAGCAACTCACCGCACGCGTTTCCAGTGGGTGAGCGCCGTTGTGAAGGCACGGTGCTGATTGCACCGTGTGTTCCGAGCCTCACTCGCGGTACCTACATGGGTACATGGCGGGCTGCAACGCTCCTCGGAATGTGCGCATTTTAACCATGCGCCGATGCCGCACCGCGCCACTGGGGCAATGCCCCGACAAGTCGAGTGCACTCAATCGGCCGGGCCGCTACTGCTCCCCACTTGCAAAGCGGGTTGGCGGAGCAGCTGGTAAGGGCCGCTTTCGGGGTCGCGCAGCACTTGCATCACCATCTCGGCCAAAGCGATGCCGGTGGTTTGCGGTGTGGGCTGCGTCACGGTGGTCACGTTCAGCCCGGTCAACAAGGTGTCTTGCGGAATGTCGCCATGCACCACTACTGAGATGTCCTGCCCGACGCGCAGCCCCGCATCCATCAGCCCCCGGATCAAGCCGACGCCGCCCAGGTTGTTATCCACCAGCACGGCCGTGGGCCGGGGCGACAAGGCCAACACCTGCGCTACCGCATTCAACCCGCTACGCCGGTCGTTCACGCCCCCGATGCAATAGCCGGGCGGGCACTCCACACCGGCAGCCTGCAAGGTGCTGACATAGCCCCGGTGCCGCTGAAAAGCAAAATTCAACTCCAGCGGCGCATGCACATACGCAATGCGGGTGTGGCCCAAGGCCAGCAAATGCTCCACGGCCAGTTTGCTGCCCAGGTCATTGTCGAAGTCCAGCCAGGAGTAATGCGCGCACTCTGCGGTGCGGCCGTAGCCGACAAAGGGGTAGTTGTTTTCCCGCAAAAAATCCACGCGCGGGTCATGCACACGGGTGTTGGGCACGATGACGGCATCGACCCGCCCGCCTTTGAACAAGCGCTCGTAAATTTCCAGCTCGGTTTCGTTTTTGGCCACCGCCAGCAACAAGTCCTGGTGCTCGCGCTCCAGGCGCTCGCCCAAGCCGTCGGCCATGTCCAGAAACTGCGGGTTACCCAGGTTTTCGACCGCAGCGGAATAAACAATTCCAATCGCATCGGTGTTACCGCGCACCAGCCGGCGCGCACCCGCGTCGGGGCGGTAGCCCATGGCGTCTGCCATCTCTTTCACACGGGTGCGGGTGAGTGCGTTGACGTCGGTGTACCCGTTCAAGGCCCTGCTAACCGTGGAGGTGGACAGCCCTAGTGCCTGGGCCAACTGCTTGATGCTCACGCTTGTCTCCGCGAATGCTGTGTTTGTTGTGGGGCGAGTTTAAAGCCGACCCCGCGCGCGGCTGGCGGGGCATCTCTGTAAAATACGCCCTCTTTCCCCGCGGCCCGCCTGTGATGCGCGGCCCACCCGACCCTGGATCCCCCTGTGACCTACGCACCCGAGACCAAGCGCCGCCGCACTTTTGCGATCATTTCCCACCCGGACGCCGGTAAAACCACGCTCACCGAAAAGCTCTTGCTGTTCTCGGGCGCGATCCAGATCGCCGGCTCGGTGAAGGCCCGCAAGGCCAGCCGCCACGCCACCTCCGACTGGATGGAAATCGAAAAGCAGCGCGGCATCTCGGTGGCCTCGTCGGTCATGCAGATGTCGTACCGCGACCACGTGGTCAACCTGCTCGACACCCCGGGCCACAAGGACTTTTCGGAAGACACCTACCGCGTGCTGACTGCCGTGGACTC
>JAIXVK010000014.1 GCA_027483085.1 Comamonadaceae bacterium
AAAAAGAATCCGCACGCTACATGGCCGCTCACGAAGGAGCAATTGTTGTCACATTGATCGGTGATCACGGTCGCGCGGGTGAACTGCTGAGTGCCACCGAAGATTTCAACCTGGTAAGGCCGGGCACGTTGCCAATTTTCCTTGAAGCCCAGGTTGACCACGGCTCCAGGGCCTGCGATGCCGGCACAGACCACAAACGCCAGAGGCAGCCTCCAAGCTTTGTAACGCGAAAGAAGATGAGCGGTTAGCCAGCCCACAGCAGCCACCAGCAACATGACACGGAATGCCGCAGGCGCCCATGCGTTGATCCATTCGACCCACCACCAGGTGCGGGAGGCAATGGCCGGTGTGTCGCCCACAAACAAGGCAGCGGCTTGGATATCCAAGTTGGGCCACAGTGTTGGCGCCAGGGCGGCCACGATCATGGCAGCGACAAGTTGCCAGTACAGCAGTGGAGTGGAGTTCACAGGGTGCGACATGACGTGGGCGCGTGCAATTCAAAAACCAAGGATTGTGAATCAAGCCGGCTCCAGCCCCCGGGGGCGCAGGGCTTTCCCGCTTGAGACGCACATAAAGAAAAAGCCGAATGTTCAAAGAACATTCGGCTTTAATCTGGTGCCCAGGGCCGGACTCGAACCGGCACGCCTTGCGGCGGGGGATTTTGAGTCCCCTGAGTCTACCAATTTCACCACCTGGGCAGGTAATTTGTGAAGCTCGAATTATGGCACATTTACGGGATGAAATATCCAACTATTGAAGAAGCAATCGGAAAAACTCCTTTGGTCGCGTTGCAGCGCATCCAAAACACAGACAACCAGGCCCGAAATAACGTGGTTTTGGGCAAGCTCGAGGGCAATAACCCGGCCGGGTCTGTGAAAGATCGACCCGCCTTGTCCATGATCCAGCGTGCCCAAGAGCGGGGCGACATCCAGCCGGGTGACACCCTGATCGAGGCCACCTCCGGCAACACTGGTATTGCCTTGGCAATGGCTGCGGCCGTCAAGGGCTACCGCATGGTGTTGATCATGCCCGAGGACTTGTCGATCGAGCGCGCCCAAACCATGAAGGCGTTTGGTGCTGAGCTCATCCTCACGCCCAAGAGCGGCGGCATGGAGTACGCCCGTGACTTGGCCGAGCAAATGCAGCGCGAGGGCAAAGGCCGCGTGCTTGACCAGTTTGCCAATGGCGACAACCCGCGTGTGCATTACGAGACGACCGGACCCGAGATCTGGGAGCAAACCGGTGGGCGCATCACCCACTTTGTCAGCGCCATGGGGACTACCGGCACGATCACCGGCGTCTCGCGGTTCCTGAAGGAAAAGAACCCTGCGATTCGCATCGTCGGTGCACAGCCTTCAGAGGGCTCGCGGATTCCCGGAATCCGCAAATGGCCGCAAGAATACCTGCCCAAAATCTACGATCCCCGCAATGTGGATGAGCTGGTTTACGTCAGTCAGGCAGACGCGGAAGACATGTGCCGCCGTATGGCGCGTGAAGAAGGTATCTTTGGCGGTATCTCGGCAGCCGGCGCTTGCTGGGTCGCGCAAGAAATTGCCAAGCGCGAGCGGGATGCCGTGATTGTGTTTATCGTGTGCGACCGCGGTGACCGTTATTTGTCCACCGGCGTGTTCCCCGCGTAACGCACAGTTTTGAATGAAATAGGCCGCTAGCGCTCTCTATGAGTGCGGCGGAAGCTCCTAAAATAATAGCAAAGGCCACCATGTCTGCAGTGTTCAAGTTTTGCCCGCAGTGTGCAACTCCGCTGGCCGAGATCACATTGCCCGAAGACGGTGGCGACAAAACACGCTGGCGTTGCACGGCGTGCGACTTCACCCACTGGAACAATCCGACCCCCGTGCTCGCGGCGGTGATTGAGTACAACGGCCAGATCCTGCTGGCCCGCAACGCAGCGTGGCCGGGCAAGATGTATGCCCTCATTACCGGCTTCATGGAGGCTGGTGAGACGCCCGAGGAGGGCATTGCCCGCGAGATTGCCGAAGAAACCAGCCTGAGCACCAGCGCGCTCAGCCTGTTGGGGGTGTATGACTTTCAGCGTATGAACCAGGTCATCATTGCCTACCACGCGGTCTGCCACGGCGAGGTGGCTTTGAGCCCGGAGCTGGTGGATTACCGCCTGTATGACCTGCAGGACGTGAAATGCTGGCCCGCCGGTACCGGCTATGCCCTGGCGGCGTTTTTGCGCTCACGCGGCCATGAGCCCCGGTTCATAGAACCGGTATGGCGCAAAGAGATTGAGCCAGCGGACGACTAAAATCAGCCCAACGCCAGAAAGCAGCCTGCATGAACTTCGACAAAGAAATTGACACCAGCGGTCTGAATTGCCCGCTGCCCATCCTCAAAGCCAAAAAAGCACTCGCGGAGCTGCAAAGCGGCCAAACGCTCAAGGTGGTGGCGACCGATCCCGGCTCGCTGCGGGATTTTCAAGCATTCACCAAGCAAACCGGGCATGAGTTGATCGACCAGCAAACCGCTGGAACCATTTTTATCCATGTTCTCCGTCGCCGTTAAGCCGTTTCAGCCATGAAAAAAGCCGGTCTCAGAACCGGCTTTTTTCATGGGGCTGCCGGGGTGAGCGGCAGCGTGCGAATGCGCGCAATCAGCCCAAGCGGGCCAGTTGCTCTTTCACCTTCTCCAGCGTGGCTGCAAAGTCCGCCACGCGCTTGCGCTCCTGCTCCAGCACCGCTGCAGGTGCCTTGGCCACAAACGCTTCGTTGCTGAGCTTGACGCTGGCTTTGGTGATTTGCTCTTCCAAGCGGGTCACTTCCTTGCCGAGACGGATTTTTTCAGCCGCCACGTCCACTTCCACAAACAGGCAGACACGGGCCTCACCCACCACCGCGACAGGGGCAGACTGGGCAGCGGCTTGCCAGCTGGCTTCGTCCGCAAACACCTTCACTTCGCTCAGCTTGGCCAAGGCCTGCAGCACGGCCGCAGACGACTGCAGGAACGCGGCTTCTGTGGCGGTTTGGGCCACTACATAGAGCGGCAAGCGGGCAGCAGGAGACACGTTCATTTCGCCGCGCAGGTTGCGGCAGGCATCCACCAGCAACTTCAGTTTGGCGACGTGGGCGATCGAGGCCTCGTCAATGCGCTCCAGCTGGGCTTGTGGATAGGCGGCAATCGACACCGACGGGCCGCTGCGGCCTGCGACCGGTGCCACCTTTTGCCACAGCTCTTCGGTGATGAACGGCGCAATCGGATGCAGCAGGCGTTGGATGGTTTCCAGCGTGCGGATCAGGGTACGGCGCGTGGCGCGTTTCTGGGCGTCGTTACCGGTGTTGATCTGCACTTTGGCGATCTCCAGGTACCAGTCGCAGAACTCGTTCCACACATAGTCGTAAATCGTGTTGGCCACGTTGTCCAAGCGGTACTCTGCGAAGCCCTTGGCCACTTCGGCTTCGGTTTTTTGCAGCAGGGACACGATCCAGCGGTCGGCCTGGCTGAACTCGAGGTAGCTGCCGCTCGCGCAGGCAGCCGCATCGTGGTCTTGCAAGCCGCAGTCTTGACCTTCGCAGTTCATCAGCACAAAGCGGGTGGCGTTCCACAGCTTGTTGCAGAAATTGCGGTAGCCCTCGCAGCGCTTGCTGTCGAAGTTGATGCTGCGGCCCAGCGAGGCAAGTGCTGCAAAGGTGAAACGCAGCGCATCGGCACCGTAGGCCGGAATGCCCTCGGGGAATTCCTTTTGCGTGTTCTTGCGCACCGCAGGCGCGGTCTCGGGCTTGCGCAGGCCAGTGGTGCGCTTGTCGAGCAGGGGCTCCAGCGCAATGCCGTCAATCAGGTCTACCGGGTCGAGCACATTGCCTTCAGACTTGCTCATTTTCTTGCCCTGTGCATCGCGCACCAGGCCGTGGATGTAGACGTGCTTGAACGGCACACGGCCGGTGAAGTGCGTGGTCATCATGATCATCCGGGCGACCCAGAAGAAGATGATGTCGTAGCCGGTCACCAGCGTGCTGCTGGGGAGGTAGAGGTTGTAGTCGTCGGTGGCACCGGTGCCGGCGCCTTCGTTGCCCCAGCCCATGGTGCTGAAGGGCACCAGGGCGCTGGAGTACCAGGTGTCGAGCACGTCTTCGTCACGGCGCAGGGTTTTGCCCGGAGCTTTGGCTTGGGCTTCGGCCTCGTTGCGGGCCACGATTACATTGCCGTCTTCGTCGTACCAAGCGGGGATCTGGTGGCCCCACCAGAGCTGGCGGCTGATGCACCAGTCTTGGATGTTATTCATCCACTGGTTGTAGGTGTTGACCCAGTTCTCGGGCACAAATTTCACCTCGCCGCTTTGCACCGCGTCGATGGCTTTTTGGGCGATGGACTTGCCGGTGGCGTCGCCTTTGCCCACCTGGTTCATGGCGACAAACCATTGGTCGGTGAGCATGGGCTCAATCACCTGGCCGGTGCGGGCACAGCGCGGCACCATGAGCTTGTGCTTTTTGACTTCGACGAGGAAACCGCCGGCCTCCAAGTCAGCCACCACCTTTTTGCGGGCCACAAAGCGGTCCAAGCCTTGGTAGGCAGCGGGGGCGTTTTCGTTGATTTTGGCGTCCAGGGTCAGCACGCAGATCATGGGCAGCTTGTGGCGCTGGCCGACGGCATAGTCGTTCTGGTCGTGCGCAGGGGTGACCTTCACCACACCGGTGCCGAAGGCTTTGTCCACGTAATCGTCGGCAATCACGGGGATGGTGCGGCCGCACAGGGGCAGGGTGACCTGTTTGCCGATCAGCGCGGTGTAGCGCTCGTCTTCGGGGTGCACCATCACGGCCACGTCGCCCAGCATGGTCTCGGGGCGGGTGGTGGCTACGGTGATGTCACCGGAGCCATCGGCCAGCGGGTAGCGGATGTGCCACAGCGAGCCGTCTTCCTCTTCGCTCTCAACTTCCAGGTCGCTCACGGCGCTCATCAAGATCGGGTCCCAGTTCACCAGTCGTTTGCCACGGTAAATCAGGCCTTGCTCGTAGAGTTGCACAAATGTCTCGGTGACCGTTTGCGACAGCTTGGGGTCCATGGTGAAGTATTCGCGGCTCCAGTCCACGCTGTCGCCCATGCGGCGCATCTGGGTGGTGATGGTGTTGCCAGACTTTTCTTTCCACTCCCAGACCTTTTTGGTGAAAGCCTCACGGCCCAGGTCGTGGCGGCTGACTTTTTGCTCTTGCAGCTGGCGCTCCACCACGATCTGGGTGGCAATACCGGCGTGGTCGGTGCCCGGAATCCACGCGGTGTTGAAACCGGCCATGCGGTGGTAGCGGGTCAGGCTGTCCATGATGGTCTGGTTGAACGCATGGCCCATGTGCAGCGTGCCGGTCACATTGGGCGGTGGCAGCTGGATGGAGAAGTTTTTGCCCTCGGCGGCCGCAGCCGCATCCGGCGCGCTGGTGCCGCGGAAGCCGGCGATGCCGTAGCCGCGCTTTTCCCACTCGGGGCCCCAGTGCGCTTCCAGCGCAGCGGGTTCAAACGATTTGGAGAGGGATTGCAGACCCGGTTGTTCGGGGGCGGTGGGGGCGGCAATGGGGGTGTTGGCGTTGTCAGACATGGAGGTTCTTCTAAGAGCGAGCGGCGATTTTACCGGTGCAGGGTGATACACTGATATTTGCTATGCTTTTGATAGCTGGTGGCGCATATTCAACGAGCGCTAGGGGCATATTTAATCGGTAATCGTGCACGGGGCAGCCCGGTGCGGCATCTTCTACACTGCTGCCCAGCATTCCACAGGAGACAAACATGCCCAAGGGTTACTGGATAGGTCGTGTAGAAGTGTTCGATATCGAGGCCTACAAGGCGTATCAGGCCGCGAATGCCGCGCCGTTCAAAAAATACGGCGCCCGCTTTCTGGTGCGCGCCGGACGCTTTGAGACGCCCGAGGGCGAGAGCCGCAGCCGCAACGTGGTGATTGAATTCCCCAGCTACCAGGCGGCGGTGGACTGCTGGCATTCGCCCGAATACCAAGCCGCAATCGCCCTGCGCAAAGACGTGTCGGTGATCGACCTGATCCTGATTGAGGGTTACGAGGGCGCGCAGCCGGGGGATTAAGCGGCTGGCAGCGCGGTCAGGCGGAGGGCGGGGCCAAATAGGTGCCCGACTTGCCGCCATGCTTTTCCAGCAGCTTTACATCGGTCATGACCATGCCTTTGTCGACGGCCTTGCACATGTCGTAAATGGTGAGCAGGGTGACCTGCACGGCGGTCAGCGCTTCCATTTCCACGCCGGTGCCGCCGGTGGTCTCGGCAATGGCCAGGCACTGGATGGCGGGCAGGGTCGTAGCAGTGGCGTGCACCACTTCAAATTCGATAGCCACCCGGGTCAGCATGATGGGGTGGCACAGGGGAATCAGGTCGCTGGTTTTCTTGGCGGCCATGATGCCGGCCACACGCGCCACGCCCAGCACATCGCCTTTGGCGGCCTGCGCGTTCTGGATCAGGTCCAGGGTGTGCTGCTGCATTTGGATGCGCCCGCCCGCCACCGCCTTGCGGTGCGTGAGCGCTTTGCCGGCGATATTGACCATGTGGGCATCGCCCTTGGTGTCAAAGTGGGTCAGGGCGGAGCCTGCGTCTGCGGGGTTGCTCATGGTGGTGTCCTCGTTCGCAATCAATGGTTCGTATGGCGGGCAGCTTGCGGGCGTTGCGCAGTCCGTGCCTTACAGCCTGCGCAGCGCGCCTTCGATATGCGGCTCGCCGTGTGGCAGCACGTTCAGCACAAAGCGTGTGCTTTCCGCCTCTTGCCGGGTATGTAAGGCCACTTCGCCCGGAATCAACAGGGGGCGCTTGAAGCGCAGGCCGATGTGCAGCGGTGCGCAGGCCGGCAGGTCGCGGCAGAGAAGGTCCACACAGCGGGCTGCGCTGAACATGCCGTGCCCGATCGCCCGCGGGTAGCCGAACAGGCGCGCAGTGATGGCACTCACGTGGATGGGGTTCCAGTCGCCGGAGGGGCCGGCAAAGCGGCGCCCGGCATTGCTCGCCACCGCCCAGCGGGCGATGGGGGCGCCCCAGTCGGGCTGCGCGTCGGGTGGCGCGCGTTTGCCACTGCGGGGCAAGGGGGCCATGAAGGTGCTGGTCTCGGTCCAGACGGTTTCACTGCCCGTGTGCAGGCGGGTGTGCAGGGTGAAGGTCTGGCCGCGTTCGGTCGCCTCAATGCCGTGCAGCTGGCAGTCCATGTCCAGGGTCTCAAAGTCGCCGATGGGGCGCAGACACTGCATGCTGTTAGACAGATGCACCAGGCCGAGCAGGCGCAGGGGAAACTGCGGGTGACTCATGATCGCCATGTGCAAGGGCATGGCCATGGCGTGCAGGTAGAGCGGGGGCAGAAAGCCGGCGTTTGTGAGGCCGCAAACCTCGCGGTACTGCTTGAGGCGTTTGGCGTCGGCTTGGGCGCTGTGCCAAGTGGCCTGGATGGCAATGTCGTGTTGTTCGGGCGCAGCCTGTGCAGGGCGGGCTGCCAACAGGCTGCGAAACAAGGCCCCCGCATTGCGGGGCCGGGAAGAAAACGCCAGAGAAATGGGGGGCGACACAGTCAGAGGCATGGTGCCG
>JAIXVK010000059.1 GCA_027483085.1 Comamonadaceae bacterium
CCAATCGTGCAGGCAATCTGGCTGCTGGGGTCCGGCGCGTAATACAGGCCATAGGGCGCGGCCGCTTCACTGATAGCCAGGTTGCGCACGCCGCATTGCACCACCGCCGTGCGGCTGCGTTTGTCTACTTTCAGAATCTTGTTGAACTTGGCCAGCGAGAGCGTCACGCCCATGGCGTGGGGCATGGCACCACCCGACAGGCCGGTGCCCGCACCGCGCGCCACCACTGGCACACGCAAGCCATGGCACACCCGCAACACCGCAGCCACTTGGTCTTCGGTTTCCGGCAGGGCCACCAGCAGCGGGCGCTGGCGGTAGGCGGTCAGGCCGTCGCATTCATAGGGGGTGGTGTCTTCGGTCTGGTAGAGCAGCGCATGCTTAGGTAAATAGGCCTCTAGCGCAGGCAATATCTTCGCGAGTAGCTCTCTTTTTTGTAGCATTTCCCGGGCGGTTGGATCAAGTGGGGCGTTCATGGGGGCTATCCGGTGCTGAAAGGGCGGTTGCGTGGAGCCTCACTCTAAAAGAAAGCGGCCCCCCGTGGCGTGAAGAAACTTGCAGCGCTGTGTGAAAAAGGGCCCGGTGACGGGTCCCGTGGGCGGCTAACCCACCGCCTTTTTGAGCCATTCGGCAAAGGCCGCCACTTCCCAGCGGTCCATGGCGCCGGTGCGCCAGCATAGGTAGTGCGCGTGGGGGCTGGGCGCGTTGTGGGCATACAGCCGCACCAGCGAGCCGTTGTCCAGCCAGGGCGCACCCAGCTTCAGGCGGATCAGGCCCACGCCCATGCCGGCGGCGGCGCCATCGCACATGAGGCCGATGTCGTTGAACTGCGAACCCTCTACCGGCTCCGGCCAGTCCAGCCCGTTGGCGGCAAACCAGGTGCGCCAGGGCTCCAGCGGGCTGCGCAACAGGGGCAGGTTGGCGAGGTCTTGCGGGGTTTCGAACGGGCCGTGTTCCCGCACAAAAGCGGGCGAGGCCAAGGGCGTGATCTCGTCCTTCATGAGGCACACATGCTCCATGTCGGCATAGCGGCCGGCACCGAAGCGCACCATCAGGTCGGCATCTTCGGCCACCACGTCGAGCAGGGGAATGGACACCTGCAGTGTCAGGTCGATCTCGGGGTAGGCGTCGGTGAACTGGCGCAGCCGCGGGATCAGGATAGAGCGCGAAAACGTGGGTGTGACCGCCAGGCGCAGCTTGCGCTTGCCCGGTGCCGCAGCGGCGCTGGGAAATTTCTGCAGGATGGCGAGGCCTTCACGCACATGGGCCAGGTACTCGCTGCCCTCGGTGGTCAGCGAAAAGTCCGCCCGGCCAAACAGCTTGGTGCCGATGATCTGCTCCAGCTGCCGCACCCGGTGGCTCACGGCGCTGGGGGTGACAAAGAGTTCTTCTGCCGCCAGGGTGACCGAGCGCAGGCGCGCCAGGGCTTCAAAGGTCAACAGGCACTGAATCGGGGGGATGCGGGAGGCACTCATGGCGGGGATGATGCCATTAGTGGGGCGGGTGCAATGAGGGGCATAAGCGGACCTACGAAGAAGACACCTAGTTCTAGCTAGTTGCAGGGTTTGACTATTCTGTTATTCACACAAAAATTCCAGCCAAAGTCAAAACGCCCAATCAATTCAAAGAGTTACTGATCTTTCGTTCGCAATGTTCATCAGCAAGCCACCTTGTTCATAAGCAGGTTTGCAGGGTTTAGCTTCATTTTTATAGTTGGCCATGCGGCCTCAGGTCGGACTAATCGTATATAAATCAAGCACTTAAAAAATCCACGGGAGGAAAACATGGGTCCATGTAGCTTTGTTCATAAGACGTGTTTGACGCCCATAACACGTTGAGCCTCAGATGACAAAGTTCCTCGTCTTCCACCAGAAAGCGCTCGTCGGGCACTCTGCGCTCGAACACGGCGATCCACCGATGGGGGTGGCCTTCGGGCAGTTTGTGCCGGCCCCTGACTACGAGGCGATTGCTGCGTATTGCAAAGGCAACCACGCCGACCAAACAGAGTTGGCGTTGTCAGTTCAAACCGAGGATGGTTTCATCATTCCGTGTGTCGGGGTGGGCGTTCTCGACTACACGGAAGACGCAGGCGACTTCTATGCGGAATTGAATGTTCTCGGGATCGCACACGATGTCTACGCAAGGCTATTTCCGGGACACGTCGCTGCATACGACGGACAATTCGGAGGCATTCGTGAAGCCAATTAGGTCGTTCGGCCGCCTGATGCTCAACCCTTTGCTCCAGCGGACGGCTTCGCCGCCCGCTGAGCGCGCACGTTAGCCATTCAGATGCGCCGTCTTGTCAACTTGCCGGAAGTTCGCCAGGCGGAACTGCGACTTCATTACCCATGGCTCAGAGCAGTTGCCTGGAACGAAGGCGATCTCCCAAACCATGTGAATGGGCTGGCGGTCTCAGTCTTCGATCACTGGCTTACACGCGACGAGTCCAATGAACTCTTGGAGAATGTGCCGCTCGATGAACAGGAGATTCGTACTGCACGTCACGCTAAGTTCTGTGCATTGCTCGTTGCAGGAACGCCAGTTCTCTCCTTTGCATTTCGCAGGCGCGCACACGACCGCACGATCTTTCGTGAGTTCACCTCATCAGAGGTGCTGTACGAGTACTGCACGCCGAATGGCGGCAAGACGCTGAAGCATCGCCAATTCCAAGTTGTTTTGCCTGAGTTGGGTTTCGCATTTTTCGAGAGCTGGGATGACACGCATCACTTCTACTTCAATAATCGCGCCTCCATTGACATCATTCGACAATGGGCCGGGCAATGTGGCCTGTATCTTCTCGACAATGGCTAACAGGTCGCTCGATTGGACCTATGCCAGCTGGCCGCGCTATGCTGCCTGTCCATTTTCAGCTCCGCGCGGCCAGTTGGCTCCGGCCCCTCAGCTTCAACGTTAGACCGCAAATGCACATCGAGAGAATCACGTTTGACCGCGTGTTCGATATTCAGCGCAGAGCCGCCACGCGCTATGCACCTCAGCGCACGGATTTTTCGTTCGAATCCGGAGGGAAGAAGCGCTACGCAGTTCAGGTTCCTGGATGGCCGCGCATTGAGGCAGGAGACACCATTACTGCAGTCCTTGGGAACGAGGGAAATTGGCAAACACTCGCCGGATGGAAGAACCACGCGAATGGCGAAGTCGTTTTACCGTTGGTTGGCCGATCCATTGCCGGTATTTGGCAAGCTGCTTTCATCGGAATCTTGTTTCTAATCTCGTTCACCACGGCTGAGAATCCCGCGGGGCGCGCCGCAGCCGGATGCGCCTCCGCATTCGGATTTGCTATGGTGGTGGTACTGCTGCTGCAGTTGCGTCGGAAGAAGGTGCAAGCTTTGGCCATTCAGCGTTCGGTCTAACCGGTCGCTCAACCGGACCCGCAACGGCATGACCCGGCTGGTCGTCATTTCACTCTCGGCCAGCCGCGTCACGCCGCTGCGGGCCGGTTAGCTTCAACGTTAGGCCGCACAACCAATGACCGACCTCTACGACATACTTTCGAAGTCAGTTCCACAGATGCTTGGCGCATTCGTTGGCGCCAGCTTTGCCTTCTCGCTTGCATTCCTTAAGTCAAGGACCGACAAGCGAACGGAAACTTCTCTCTCGCTAGTCGATGAGTACTACTCGACGGATTTCTTGAAGCATCGCATTGCTGTCGACATGCTTCGTATGCGCGTCAACGCTAGCGAAACAACGATTGACAAAATTGCCTGCGGGTTCTGGTACCCCGGGAAGCCGGACTACTTCAAAGGTGAATTGACTGATGGGCTTAACGAGCACCAACACTTGGAGGCCTATTTGGGGTTCATTGTTCGCGTGAGTCACGCGAATATGAATGGACTACTTGACCCAGTACTTCTTCGCTCTGCTCTCAGCACTTCTTACGACTGGGAAGCGGGCTTCGTCTGGTCCGTTGCAGCCAAGGCTCGCGAGCAAGTTCAAGCCCATGGCGGTGGAACAAAAGTACCCGTCTGGGTTGCGGCTGCCGAACATGCCAAAAAAGTGCTCGGAACGTAGTCACCGTGCGGCCTAACCCTTCGCTCGAGCCGACTCGCTCCGGCGTGGCGCTCGAGTCTCAGCTCAAACGTAACGACTGCTTTAGCTCAATATGAAAGTAGGCTGTCTGTCTGTATACGCTCCGGCTTCGGAGTCAAAGTCGGCATGAAGTCATGGCTTCTAAATAACTAGCGTTGAACTGGTCAGTTTCACTGAGTTGGTGAATTTTCAATGTCACTTGAAATTCGCACGGCCACAGTCCTTGACGCCAAGATGGTTTGTGCCGCAGTGCGTCGGTCAACAACCGAGTGCTGCCAAGCTGACCACAGGGGTGACACAAAAATCATTGCCACATACCAGGTCCAAATGACCGAAGCCGCCAAACCCGGCCCCGGGGGCTTACGCGACGTTCAAGGGGTTCGTTACCCTTGCGCTCAGAGGTAGGTCGAGGCCAAGCCACCATCCACCGGAATGTTGACACCACTCACCCAGCGCGCCGCGTCGCTGCACAGCCAGGCAATGACCGAGGCCACTTCATCCGGGAACGCCGGGCGCGCCATGCGGTGGGCATCGGCCTGCACACGGTCTGCGCCCAGCATGGTGACGAAATCGCCGAGGATGGGGGTGAACACCGGGCCGGGGGCCACGCAGTTCATGCGCACCCCGGTTTTCAGGAACCGTTCCTGTGACTGCACCGTGTTCCACACAATCAGGGCTTCCTTGAAGTACTGGTAGCAGGTCTCTTGGGGCACCGGGTGTGCCTGCAGCCATTGCGCCCCTGCGTCAAAGCCGCGCACCGCTGCCAGCGCTTTGTGGACATCCAGTCTCAGCGGCCATTCGGCTCCGAGAATGGACGCCACATTGACAATACCGCCGCCGCGTCGGATGCGCGGCAAGACCTGCTCGCTCAGATGGCGCAAGCCGAGGTAGTTCACCCGTGCTACCAGTTCGCCATCGGCGGTGCCGGGCACGCCGGCAATATTGCAGAGTGCGTCGATCTGCGCGGGCAGTTGGGCCACCGCGGCATCGATACCGGCCACCGTACTCAAGTCCGTTTTGACAAAGCCCGCCATCGAGATGCTGGCGTCATTACGGTCCACGCCGATCACTTGGGCGCCTTCAAAACGGGCCAGCCGTGCTACCTC
>JAIXVK010000024.1 GCA_027483085.1 Comamonadaceae bacterium
ACACGGCGCACCGCCGGATGCGCCACGATGGCCTCCCCCACCGTGCCGGCATCGGCAGGCGCGTTGGTGATGTAGTTCACCACGCCGGGCGGAAAGCCTGCATCTGCAAACGCCTCGGCAATCAGCTGGTGGGTGCGCGGGCAGTTTTCGCTGCCCTTGAAGATCACGGTGTTACCGCAGGCCAAGGGGGTAGCAATGGCGCGCACCCCCAGAATGATGGGAGCGTTCCAAGGTGCAATCCCCAGCACCACGCCTGCAGGCTGGCGCACTCCCATGGCCAAACTACCAGGCACATCAGACGGAATCACCTCACCGCTGATCTGGGTGGTCAGCGAAGCGGCCTCCCGCAGCATGCCGGCCGCCAAGTGCACATTGAAGCCGGCCCACATGCCGGTGCCACCGGTCTCTGCGCCCACCGCCTCGATGAACTGCGGCGTTTTGGCCTCGAGTGCATCTGCCGCTTTGAGCAACAACGCGCGGCGTTCGCCGGGCCCGGTCTGGCTCCAGGTCTTGAAAGCGGCGGCCGCCGCATCCGCCGCCATGACCGCATCCGCCGCCGAGGCGGCAGGGGCCCGGGTGGCCACGCTGCCATCCAGAGGGTTGCGCCGCTCGAAGGTCGCGCCTTGTTCGGCCGTGACATGGAGGCCGTTGATCAACATGGACAAATCAGACATGGGTTTTCTCCTAAAAAATCGGAATCAGCATCGGGATCGAGATTGGGAACTAGGCCTTGGCGGTCGCCGCAGGTGCGCCCAGATAGGCTTCCCGGATAACACTGGAGCGCGCCAGCAAGGCAGCAGGCCCGCTGGCGACCAAGGTGCCCCGCTCGAGCACATAGCCACGGTCTGCGACCGCGAGGGCTTTCTTCACGTTCTGCTCCACCATCAGCACGGTCGTACCGGCATCGGCAATGCGCCGGGCAATCGCCAGCAGCTCGTCCACCATCTTGGGGGCCAGGCCCAGCGAAGGCTCGTCCAGCATCAAAAGGCGCGGCGCACTCATCATGGCGCGCGCCACCGCCACCATCTGCTGCTCGCCACCGCTCATGGTGCCGGCCAGTTGCTGGGCGCGCTGGCGCAGCTTGGGGAAGTCGGCAAACGCTTGCTCCATGCGTTGCGCGCGCTCGGCTGGTTTGCACAGCCAGCCACCAAGCTCGAGGTTCTCGGTCACGGTCATTTGCGGGAACAGCTGGCGGCCCTCGGCCACCAGCGCCATGCCGCGCTGCACGATCTCGTGGGTCTTGGTCGGCAGGTGGTTGTCATTGAGCCGCACCTCGCCTTGGCGTGGGATCAGGCCCGACAAGGCCTTGAGCAGCGTGGTCTTGCCCGCACCGTTAGGCCCCAGGATGACGGTCAGACCCGGCTTGATCTCCAGCGACAGATTGCGCAGCACCAGAAAAGCGCCATAGCCCGCGCTCAGGGACTTCACCTGCAAATGCGCGCCGGGCGCGCCGCCCAGCACAAAGGGGGTAGGTTCAAACCACATCATGCGCGGGCTCCTGCAGACTCTGCCATTTCGTCACCCAGATAGGCCTCGATCACTTCCGCGTTGCGCACCACCTCGGCCGGCGTGCCGTCGGCAATCTTGCGGCCTTGGTGCAACACGATCACCCGCTCCACATGGCGCAAGAGCGTGGTCACGGCATGCTCAATCCACACCACCGTCAGGTCCAGCTCATCACGCATGCGGCGTATCAGTTGGGCCATAGCCTCCACCTCGGACTCCGTGAGGCCCGCTGCCACTTCATCCAACAACAGCATCCGCGGGCGGGTGGCCAAGGCCATGCCGATTTCCAGCAGGCGCTGCTGTGAAGGTGTGATGGCGGCAGCCGGCAACGCAGCCAAGTGCGCCAAGCCAATCAGCTCCAGAATGCTGGTGGCATCGCGCAAGTGCCATGGGCCCTCGCGCCTGCGCCCGGCAAACTGCAGGCCGAACTCAATATTGGTGAGCACCGGCATATCCGCAAACACCCGCGGCGTCTGGAAGGTGCGTGCCACTCCGGCCGCGGCATAGTGGTGCGGGGCGCGGCCATCGAGCCGCTTGCCCGCCGCCGAGAGCTCGCCGGATGTGGGGGGCGTGACGCCCGAGATGGCGTTAAAAAACGTGGTCTTGCCCGCGCCGTTCGGGCCAATGATTCCCACCAGTTCACCCGCACGAAAATCGGCGCTCACACCATCTACCGCAGTGAGGCCCCCAAAGCGCACCGTGATGTCCCGGGCTTGCAGAAAGACCTCAGACATGGCGGCGCTCCTTGCGGCCCAAGCCCCGCAGCCACTGCCGGCTGTGGCGGCCCCAGTCCGCAAAGGTGCGCCAGCGCAGTGACGCCAAGCCACCGGGCAAATACAAGACGCTAAGGATCAACAGAATGCCCAAAGACATCATGTAGATCTGCGGAAACTGCAGGCGCAGCGTCTCGGCAAGCACGCTAAACACAATCGCCGCAATCAGCGGGCCCCACAGGGTGGCGGCGCCGCCAATCAAAGCGATCAGCACCGTCTGAAAGCCAATGAAAGGGTTGAACACCGTGTGGGGGTCGATATAGGTCCAACGCACCGACATCGCAGCACCCACCGCACCGGCAAAGGCGGCCGTGATCGCAAAGCCTGCCACCTTGACCAAGCGGGTGTTCACCCCCAAGGTCTGTGCGCGCTGCTCGTCAGCCCCTATCCCCAGCAACGCGAGCCCGAAGCGGCTGCGCCGCAACACAATGGAGCACAGCACCGCCAGCACGGCCAGCAACAACACCGTCAGGTAAATCGTGTCGCGCTCGGGCACCACCATCAGCACACGGCCAACCGTGCCGGTGACCGACTTCTCAAAGTAGGTCACCGCATGGCGGATCAGCTCAGTCATGCCAAAGGTCAGCACCGCAAAGTAGGTGCCGCGCAAGTGCAGCACCGCAGCGCCCATCACCACGGCCACCAGGGTGGCGATACCCGCACCGAGCGCGACGGCCTGCCACCAGGCCAAGTGCTCCAGCACCAGCGCGCTGGTGTAAGCCCCGATACCAAAAAAGGCGGACGTCGCCAGCGACAGGTAACGTGTGCTTCCGCAAAACAGGCCCCAGCTCGATGACAAGGCAACATACATCAGGCAGGTCAGTGCCATCGACACGACAAACTCACTGCCGTAATGCGGCAAGGCCAGAGCCCACCCCGCAAACGCCAGCAACACCAGCAAATCACGCACCAACACATGGCGGTTGTTCATGGGGCTACTCATTTCGCAAACAGTCCGCGAGGCCGCAACAGCAGCACCGCAATAAAAATGCCGTAAGACAACAGCGCTTTGAGCGATGGGTTGCTGAAGTGCATGCCCAACGCTTCCACCACGCCCAGAAGCAGGCCCCCGGCCAGCGCACCACCCATGCTGCCAAAGCCGCCCAAGGTAATGACAATCAGTGCCGTCACCGTGTAGGGCTCTCCCATGCTGGGGGTGATGGTGTAAGCCATCGACAGCAAGCAACCCGCCACCCCCGATAGACCCAGGCCCACACCAAACATCAGGGGGTGCAGGCGCTTGGTATCAATGCCCACGAGTTGGGCCCCGGTGGGCGACTGCATGAGCGCACGCACGCCCTTGCCCAGCAAGGTGAACCGCAGCACCAGCATCAGCGCCAGGCTGAACACCAGCGCCAATGCGAACACCAGCAGTTTGTTGCCGGCAAATTGCGCCTCTCCCAGCTTGACCGGGTCGGCCAGGTAGTCATAGCCCCGCAAGTCGCCGCCCCACATCCACGAGGCAAAGTTCTGAACCAGAAACATCAGGCCAAAGGCCACCATCAGGCCGCGCGCCTCAAAAATATCGAGGTTGGGCGAGGTGGCGTTGAGTCGCCGGAAACACAGCCAGTGGATCACCACGCCCAAGGCCATCATCAGGCCAAAAGAAATGGGCACCATCCACAGCGGCGACCAACCCAGGCTGGTGTGGGCCATCCAGGTCAGATAGGCCCCCACCATCAAAAACTCGCCATGCGCAATGTTGAGAATGCGCATGAGCCCGTATTGCAGGTTCAGGCCCAGTGCCACCAGGGCGTAAATCCCCCCGGTGATCAGGCCCGATGCCAACAACTCCAACCACGAAGCCCATCCCATAGTGGTCCTACTTCCAGGCGGATTTGTTGGGGTTCAACGCTGCAGTCGCTACCTTCTTGGGCCACACCACCTCAAACTCGCCGTTCTGCCACTGCCCCACCGTACCGGGCGTGGCGGTGTTTTCGCTGCCGGTGAACTGGATATCCCCAATGATGGTTTTGTGCGTTCCCGCAGCAATGTAGTCGCGCAAAGCCTTGCGATCCAAACCCACTTTGGCTACCGCGGCGGTCAGAATTTCCAGACTCGCCCAAGTGGCGCCGCTGGCCCAGCGGTCGGGTTCTTTGCCGGCAAATTTCTTGGTGTGCGCGTCGAAATAGGCCTTGGCACCCGGGCTGGTCTTGCCATTCCAAGACCCCATGCCCAACACTCCTTCCGCGCCTGCGGGCGTCATCACGTTTTTGTAGAGCTGGAACGCCGTGCCCACCGAGGCGTAGAAGAATTTGGGGTTGAAGCCCACCTCCTTAGCCTGCTTGCTGGCGAGAATGGTGTCGGGCGGGTAAGTGAAGCCCACGAATGCATCGGGGTTCTTGTCCTTCATGGAGCGCAGCACCGGCGACAGGTCTTTCACCCCTGCCGGATAGCTCTTGTCCTCGACCATGCTGATGCCACTGCCCTGCAGCGCCACGCGCAAGGCCGCGTAGTTTTCCAGACCAAACAGGTCGTCCACATAAATCACGGCGATGGTCTTGGCGCCAGCGGCCTTGAGCATGTCCACCAGCGCATCACACATCGGTTTGGGCTGTTGCAACAACAGGAAGAAGTACGGCAGCTTCATCTCCACCAAGCGCTTGGACAGGGCGGTGGGCGCCAGGAAGGGGTAACCAAACCGGTTGGCCAGCGGGGCTACTGCAAAGTTGGCATTGCTGCCCCAAGGCGGCAGCACCAGGTCCACCTTGTCGCTGCCCATGAGTTTTTCGTAGGTGCGCACCACGGTTTCGGTATCGCTGCGGTCGTCCGAGCTGATCAGCTCGATCGGGCGGCGCACTCCCTTCACGTCCAGCCCACCCAACGCGTTTTGCTGCTCGGCCCAGAGCAGGTAGTTGGGCTCTTGGCTCACCTGGGCACCGCCTGTCCAGGGGCCGGTGCGGGACATGGTGTAGCCGATGCGCACGGGCGGCTGGGCCGCAAAAAGATGCGGAGCAAAAGCCGCAGCGCCGGCAGCTGCAGCAGCGCCCTTGAGCAGGCTGCGTTTCGTGTTTTCGACCATGGTGTCTCCTACGGAATGCGGTTTTGAGGGAAGTTGCATCGTAGAAAAACCGGCCGCCAAACGCTGTGCTGGCTGTGCACAAAGCGCTTGCACAATTGCGCAATTCCGCTAGGGATAACCCTTGTCAGATGGCTGCACCAAATCGCAAGGGGCCGCCCATAATGCGGTCACCATGCACGCCACCCCTCCTGTTGCGCCTGCCCGCACCCCAGCGGCACAGGCCATGAGCACCGACGATTTCGCACCCCGCGAGCGGGCGCCGCTGTGGTGCGAGTGGGTGTGGAAACACTTTGGCGGCTTGCGCTCCGACCTCTATGGCGACACTGACTTTGACGGGCACCTGAGCACCGGCCGCGCAGGCGACTTGATCCTGACCCGGCTGGAAGCCAACCGCCACCGCGTGGTGCGGACCCTCGACATGGTGCGCGCCAGCGAGGAAAGTTATCTCAAGATAGTGGCCCCACTGCGTGGACGCGCGGGGGTGGAGCAGTCAGGCCGGCAAGCCTGGGTAGGCCATGGTGCATGGACCATTTACGACACCACCGCCGACTACCTGATTGCCAACCCCGAACGGGTGGAGCACTTGATCGTCATGGTGCCCAAGTCCCAACTGGCAGGCCAGGGCCTGCGCCTGGAGCATTTGATGGCACGCCCGATCAACGGGCAAAGCGGCATCGGCCGGGTGGCACTCACCACCATGCGCAGCACCTTCGAAGAGCTGCCCCACATGAGCGCAGATGCCGCCCGCGGCGCCGGTGAATTGCTTACCCAGCTGGTCCGGCTATCACTCACCGAGTTGGCGGGCCAGCACACGCCACTCACGCAGCGGGAAGCCCTCAAAGACCGTATCCGTCAGTACGTGGCATTGCACCTGCGGGACCCGCAACTCTCGGTCGAGCAGATTGCCACGGCGCTCAACTGCAGCAAACGTCATCTGTACAACGCCTTTGCCGAGGAAGCCCACCCACTGGCGAGCTACATCCAACATCAACGGCTGGACGCTTGCCTGCGCGAACTGCAGCAGGTGGGGTCCGCCGGGCGCCCTATCACCGAGATTGCGCTGCACTGGGGCTTTAACAGCCCCTCGCACTTCAGCCGCGTGTTCCGGGAGCACACCGGGCTCAGCCCCAGCGAGTTCCGGCAACAGCACTGAGCCAGCGCCCTTCAGGCGAGTGCGGCCTCGCGCTTCAAGAGCTCAGTGTCCCGGAACTCGATGTGCCCATACCCCAGTGCCAGCGCGCCTGCGCCCACCAGGTACTTGAGCTCTTTGGCAAGCGTTTGGCGCGTTACGCCGAGCATCATGGCCAGTTCTTCGTGTGAAACCTGCACACCACTGCGGCTCTGGTGGGAAAGGGTCATGTCGCCGCGGGCCAGGCTGATCAGGCGCCGCGCCACCCGGGTGCGCGTGGAACGCAACATCGAGTCTTCGACCAGGCCACACAAACCCCGCACCCGGGTCGCCAGCAGCACGCTGATGCCTTGCACAAACCCGATCCGCTGCATCAGGCCTTGAAAATCACGGGGCGTAATCACCAGCAGAGTGCCGGCCTG
>JAIXVK010000417.1 GCA_027483085.1 Comamonadaceae bacterium
CGTCGCTCTTGCTATTGATGACCTGCAGGACGCCATGCAAAACGTTACCGTCGAGAATTGGCGCAACCATCATTTGCTTGGTTCGGTAGCCGGAGCGCTTGTCCACTTCTTTTAAGAAGTTGAGGGACGGGTGGATCTTGCGCAGCGCCTCTTCGTTATAGACATCCGGCAGATTTAGGATCGTCCTGCTATAGGCCGCGTAGCCGGCAAGACTTTGCGGCGAAATTGGTAGCTTCAATTCCTTGCTTGTATTGAGGCCGGTCTTTATTTTTGAGACGATAGAAACACCATCATCCGCTACTGCGTACAAGGTGAGTCGATCCGCATTGAGCAGCTTGCATATCTCTTGGCTGGTTTCGAGCATGATTTGCTCGAGTTGCACCGTGTCGTGAATACGCGCAGTTACTTGATGCAGTTGCCGATAGAACAGTGCCTCGAACGTCATTCCGCGTTTTTTAACGGGCTGCTTTTGTGAGTCGTAAAAAGCCTGCTCACTCAACGAGGAACTTCCCCCCCCCGGCTGCGAATGATTCATGAAAGTACTTCTTTCTTTTTCGGACAGTCAAATAGCATGAACAGCCAACGACGGCTAAACGGCAAAAGGAGCGGGCATCCCTCTAAGTGGACCCGAACTGCGTGCTTCCGTCCCATTCCGGATCTAACGGTACCAGTTTCAAACTTGCAATCCGGGCAGCGTAATAGGTATACAGAGGTTTGGTACCTGCAACGTCCAACAAGTTCAACAGCACCCTTTCAGCGGTCGCCCACGATTGCAGACGGTAGTACGCCAAAAATTCACTCCACAAAAGCAACTCTCCGCTAACCGCGGCATCCGGCACATCGGGGGACGCCCGGGGAGTCCAAATGCTCACGGACTGTTCTTTGCCTTTTACCCTCACCTTGTCTAACTCTTGCCAAATGAGCTCAGGAATGAGCGCTTTTGTGGTTTCATTCACGATGACGCTAACGCCATAGGTCTTGGTCAGCCCTTCCAGACGGGAACCAAGGTTGACTGCATCGCCAATCACCGTGTAGCTGCGCCGCATCTCGGACCCCATATCACCGACACACATGAGCCCCGTATTGATGCCGATGCCGACGCCGATCTCAGGGAGGCCTCGCGCTCGGTGTTCCGTGTTTAGTGTTTGAAGCATCTGCTCAATTTCAACGGCGCACTTTACTGCCAAGGCGGCGTGATCCACCGCCTCGACTGGCGCCCCCCAAAAGGCCATGACGCAGTCGCCCATGTATTTGTCAATCGTGCCTTTGTTAGCCCGGATGACAGTAGTAATACGACTAAATATGTCAGTCAACATGGACTGCAATTGGATCGGCTCCATGGACTCTGACATCCGTGTGAAACCACGCATATCACAAAACATAACCGTCAACTCACGGCTAGTGGCCTGCATGGTGTAACTGTCTGGATCCCGAACCATTTCATCTACCAACTCTGGCGGTACATAGGTACCAAACAGGTTCGCCAACTCTCTCTTTGAACGGCTTTCGACAAAATATCCATAGCTCATGTTCAGCGCGAAGGCAGTCACGGTCATCGCCAGCGATGTCGCCAGCGGCAATGCCAAGCCAAACTCGTCGTAAAGCCAGAAGTTGGAGGTGATCAATACAACGAGCATTGCAAAACTCAGCAGCACTGCTTTGAACGCCGAAAACAGAGGCAAACAAAAAGCAAGCAATAAGCCGGTGCTCAACAGCATGATGAACTCGTAACCGAACGCGTAATCAGGCTTTACTTTCAAGCGGCCATCCAGCATGGAGGACAAAACACTCGCATGTGTTTCAACCCCTGGGTAGGTTTCTCCAGCTGGCGTCACCCGCATATCAAACAAACCCAGTGCAGTTGTACCAAGCAGCACGATCTTGTTTTGGAGTATTCCGGCCGGCAGCGTATTGCTCAGTACATCTACCGCAGAAACATAGCGAAAAGACCCACCAGCAGGCCCGCCTGGGCCACGGAAAGAGATGAGTGCTCCACCACGATTGTCGACCGGCAGCACGAGACTCTTTCCCTCTTTTGTGAGCTCCAAGCTTTCGAGGCCGCGATATGACTTGGGCAAAACAGTTTCTTTGGAGAATGAAGGCTTGACCTGTGGCGCCCCTGTCAGCGCACGGAACATGGCCAAGGAGAGAGACTCGTAGTACCCATCACCATAGCGTGCAACGAGCGGCAAGGACCTGACAACGCCATCCGCGTCGGTAAAAGAATTGGTATGCCCCGCTACTGGGGCCACATTAGAGAACATGGCGAGGTTCGCCCCGAACGCCGACCACTCGGGTGCCATCACGGAATGACCATCAAGGTCCACCCCTGTAAAAACTGCGGCAGGCAGCGCGCCTCCCGAGCGAAATGCCGGCACGTCAGAGAAGAAATAGCCCAGAACTACCGGCCTGTTCGTTAAAGCGGTGGCGAGCCTGGCATCGAAATCAAGACTTGGTGCGAGCCGATCGACCTGCTCAGCAAAAGCCGGATTGTCTTTGAACTCATTCGCAGCCAGCGAGCGCAGATGCTGAAGCCCTGAACTAGTGTCTGGCTCTGCAAGAACGACATCGACTCCGAGCAAACCTATGTCGTGCTTGTCAAAGAGCTTATCGACCAAGTCGGCGAGTACATCACGACTCCATGGCCAACGTCCTATTTGAGCCAGGCTCTTTTCATCTACATCGACGATGACGATACGGTCGTCGATCGTCCGTGGCATCGTGGCCCGAAGACGCGCATCGTAGATGAGGTTATCCAACCGGTGAAGTGCACCGAGTTCCAGTACGCCTAAAAGGTGAAGAACTGAGAAGATAAACGGCACCAGAGTGACCGCGATACGGGCTCGATGCCGATAGATGGAATTCACCTCTCAAGCGTTATTGCGCGCAAGGGATTCTGTGTGCGAGGCTATTCAATGCAATATGAACTGCATCTGGGTTCCTGCCAACTCCACCAAATCCCCATTTTTCAAGGGAAGTGGTGCAGCACCGATGGGAGCACCGTTCAAGGTTGGATTACCCGCACCTTCCACATGGTGCACCACGAAACCTTGTTGGCGGCGGGTAATCGCGGCAACCGCAACACCCGGCTTTCCGATGGTAGTGACTACTTTCGTAAGCGGTACTTCCCGTCCGGATGCGGCGCCAGACAGTACTTTGATTGCTGCGTGAAACGCTCCCAGCCCTTGGGAATCCCCGGCAACCGTAGCAAACCCTGAATTCAAAGGTTGTGTCGTGATCGCAGACGGACGGGCAGGCACCACCATCGTTTTGTCAAAACTATCGACCATACCGTCAGCCATGTACTTGATCTTGTATTTGCCGATTTCGATACCGTCGCCGTGGCGGAGTTGCTGTTTTTTAACCGCCTTACCATTCACATAAGTGCCATTGGTGCTGTTGAGGTCTTCAAGGAAAATGTCTTGCCCCGCCATCAAAATAACAGCATGTTCACCACTTACAGCCAGGTTATCAATCACGATGTCGTTGTAAGGCCTGCGCCCCAAAGTTGTCCGATCTTTAGTAATTTGAACTTCTTTGATCACGACCTCATCGATCGATACGATCATTTTCGGCATGATCGACTCCTTTTCCTGTAGTTGCTTTTTGAAAGCGTTTCGACTTTATTTCCCGAGCAGCTTGGCAATAAAGCCTTTTTTTTCAACTGCTTCCCCTGCGGCAACCAACAGAACAGAAATATTGTCACGGCCACCACACTCATTGGCAGCCAAGATTAAATGCTCTGCAAGGGGCTCCAGACGCAGGTCCTCACAGGCAATTCTAACGATTACTTCATCAGACACCATATCTGAAAGCCCATCTGAGCACATTAGATACACATCGCCAGGTTCGATGCTGAACTCGTTGACCTCCAACATCACCCCTTGCTCAACACCGAGCGCTCTTGTGACCAGATTCTTGATAGGGGAGCCAGCCGCTTGCTCTGGCGTAATCAATCCTGCATCCATTTGCTCTTGCAACAAGGAATGGTCTTTGGTGATCTGCTCCATACGCCCCTGCCGGATCCGATAGCAGCGGGAATCACCGATATGCCCAACCAACAGTCTTCCGTCTTTGATCACTCCAAGAACCAAGGTGGTCCCCATCCCGGCAAACGAAGGGTTGGCGTTGGCTGAGTTGTAGATCGCGATATTGGCGTTGTCCACGCATATCTCCATGGCCCGGCGAATACCCCTGATTTGTGCATTCGCACCAGCCTCTGACAGCCAACGACTCAGCTCCGCCTTGATAAAAGCTGTCGCCA
>JAIXVK010000447.1 GCA_027483085.1 Comamonadaceae bacterium
ATCACGCCCTATGACGCGGAAGGCCGCAACACCGGCGCGCTCTACCCCGAGATGCCGCCCAAGGAACGGCTGGCGCGCTTGCTGAATGAATTTGATGCCGTGGTCTGGCTGCAAGAGGACTTGAACGAGCTACCCTCATGCCTGCCCCAGTGCACACTACTGGCGCAGCGCTGGCACGTGAAGAGCCGCCACAAGGACGGCGAGGTCACGCTGGACAACCTCTGGCAGGTGCAGGACTGGCTGTTCCGCCGCGAGTGGCTGCTCACAGCCACCCGGTAAACGCCCAGTAAGGGCCCAGGAACAAGGCCTGCTTGCAGGCTTACTGGTACTGCAAAGTAGCCAATGCGCGGAGCTCATCGGCATGGGTGCTGGGCAGGCCAAAGTATTCGAGATACGCCGGAATCTGCTCAAACAACATGTCCGAGCCCACCTGCACCTTGCAGCCACGTGCAATGGCGGCCGCCAGAAATGCGGTGGTCTCGGTTTTCATGACCACTTCGCCCACGAAGGTGCGGGCTGACAGGCGCGACACATCGAGGGGCATCGGGTCACCCTCGTTCATGCCCAGCGGCGTAGCGTTCACCACCAGGTCAAAACCTGCCGGATCGGTAGAGCCGGTGCTGACATCAATCTGCGGGTAGTGCTGGCGCAGGCGCGCTGCCAGCCCTTCGGCGGCCTCTGCATTCACATCAAACAGCGCCAGTGCCGACAGGCCTTCGGCTGCCAGCGATGCGGCAATCGCACAGCCCACGCCACCGCTCCCCACCACCAGGGCGCGTGCGCCCTTGAGCACCAGCCCTTTGCGCAGCACCCCGCGCACGAAGCCTGCGCCATCGAACATGTCGCCCTGCAACTGGCCTTGCGGCCCCAGGCGCACGGCGTTGCAGGCGCCTGCAATCTGGGCGGTGGGGGACAGCTCGTCCACCAGCGTGGTGGTGGTCACCTTGTGCGGCATGGTGATCAAGGCGCCCCGGATGTTGGAGAGCTTGAACACGCTGCGCAAGAAGGCGGGGAAATCTTCAGGCTTGGAGCCCATGGGCACCACCACCGCATTGACCCCGGCTTTTTCAAACCAGGGGTTGTAGATCATGGGCGCCTTGAATGCGTGGGTCGGGTAACCGAGGTGAACAATGAGCTCTGTATTGCCGTTGATGATCATTTTTTCGCAGCTTTCGCCGCAGACACCCCGGCGCGCAAGGCCAGCAGGTAGCTGTCCGCGCCGAAGCCTGCGATCTGGCCCTTGACGATTTCCGCGAACACGGATTTGTGCCGGAACTCCTCACGGGCGTGAATATTGGACATGTGCAACTCGACGATGGGGCAGGTCAGGATGGCCAGCGCGTCGCGGATGCCATAGCTGTAATGCGTCCAGGCGCCGGCGTTGATGAGGACTGCGTCCACACCGTCGATGAAACCCTGGTGAATGCGCTCGCACATGGCGCCTTCATGGTTGGTTTGAAAGGTCTCCACCTCCACACCCAGTTCGCGGCCCAAGGCCGTCAGGTCGGCGTTGATTTCATCGAGCGTGATGGTGCCGTACTGCACCGGATCGCGCTTGCCGAACATGTTGTGGTTAATGCCGTGGAGCATCAGGACTTTCATACAAACCTCTAGAGAAGATGGAATCAAACGCGGAGCAGCCCTTGCAGGCCGCTCCGCACGGTGTGATTACTTGCGCATCTTGGCCAACTCGGCCTGCACATCAGCCACGACGGTGCCTAGGGCAGCGCTGTGCTTGTCGATCACGGGCTTCATCTTCTCACGCAGCTTGGCGATTTCTGCGGCGGGCAGAGTCGTCACGTTCATGCCGTTTTTCTTGAGCAACTCGAGGTTGTTGTTCAAGGCGGCGCGGTTGGCTTCGCGCTGGGCTTTCACCGCTTCGTCGGCGGACTCGTCGATGATTTTCTTTTCAGCAGCAGACATGGTGTCCCACACCTTTTTGCTGAAGATCACGGACTGGGGGTTGTACTGGTGGTTGGTGAGGGCCACGTTCTTTTGCACTTCCCAGAACTTGTTGGCGGCGATCACGGCGATAGGGTTCTCCTGGCCGTCGATTGCGCCCTGCTCCAGCGCGGCATACACCTCAGGGAATGGCAGCGGTGTGGGGTTCGCACCCAAAGCCTTCACCCAGTCCACGTTGATAGCGTTGGGGATCACGCGCAGCTTCAGGCCGGCGATGTCGTCCACCTTGGTGATGACCTTTTTACCGGTGGTGATGTTGCGGAAACCCAGCTCCCAGTAAGACAGGCCGACGATGCCACGGTCCGCCAAGGCAGCGTGCATTTTCTGGCCGATGGGACCGTCCACAATCGCGTCGGCTTCTTTCTCGTTGGCAAACAGGAAGGGGAAGTCAAAAATTTCCAGCGCTTTCACTTCGCTGGCCAGAATGCCGGAGTTCATCACGGCCATTTCCACGGTGCCGCCCTTGAGTGCGGACAAGGTGGCCTGGTCGCTCCCCAAAGATCCGTTCAAGAACAACTGCACCTTGATCTTGCCACCGGACTTGGCTTCGACCGCGGATGCGAACTTGCGCATACCGGCCACGGCGGGGTGACCTTCGGGGCTGTTCAGGCCGAACTTGATAGTGCGCTCTTTGATGTCCTGGGCCGATGCCAGCCCACAAGCGGCCAATGCCACGGTTGCCAAGACGGATTTGATAAACAGTCGCTTCATGAGTTGTCTCCTGGACAGTTAGAAATGTAAAAAGCAGGCGTACGCGGTGAATAAGAATCCTGTGCGTGGCGTACCCATCACGCACAGGCTTGGAATCGCATCAATAGAACCAGCGGGCCGGCACCATCACGAGTTGCGGGAACAAGACCATCAAGAACATGATGGCGAACTGGGCAATCATGAAAGGCACCACGCCCTTGGTGACCTCATCCATCCGGACCTTGCCCACACCGGCCACGGCATTGAGCACCGTGCCTACCGGCGGTGTGATCAGACCGATCGCGTTGTTGATGATGAACAGCACACCGAAGTACACCGGGTCAATGCCTGCGGCCTTGATGACAGGCATCAAAACCGGAGTCAGCAGCAGGATGGTGGGGGTCATGTCCAGGGCAGTGCCCACCACAATGACGAGCACCATGATCGCGAACATCAGGAGGCGCGGGCTGTCCAGCAGCGGCTGGAGCAACTCCACCACCTGGGCCGGCAGGTTCGCCACGGTAATCAGCCAGGCAGAGACCATCGCAGCAGCCACCAGGAACATCACCACCGCGCTGGTTTTGGCCGCAGAGATAAACAGCGGAATCAACTTGGCGAAGGTCAGCTCGCGGTAGATCACCGTCGAGATGAACAAGGAGTACACCGCCGCCACAACCGCAGCCTCGGTGGGCGTGAACACGCCGAACTTGAGCCCGAACACGATGATGAAGGGCAGCACCAGCGCCCAGGTGGCCAGGCGCATGGCATCCAGCACTTCGGCCATGGTCTTGCGGGGCGGCGGGGTGATGTGCTCTTTGCGAGCCAGCCACCACCAGGTCACCACCAACGAGAGTGCCAGCATCAAGCCCGGAAACACGCCCGCCATGAACAGCTTGGAAATGGACACGTTGGCGGCCACGCCGAAGATCACAAACCCGATGCTCGGCGGAATGACCGGCGCGATGATGCCGGCCGATGCAATCAGGCC
>JAIXVK010000355.1 GCA_027483085.1 Comamonadaceae bacterium
CCTGCTGCGGTTTCAGAAGCCCAAGGCCATGCCGATAACACGGCATGGCCTTTTCTTTGTGCGACACCGAACGCTCCCGACCGCCCCCCGGACCCGCAGACCATGAGCGCCGCTGGCAAGAAGCGGTAGCCGCCGGCGTGCGACACAGCGTAGGGCACTGGTTTCAACACAACTTCTATTCGCTGTGTCACGCCTTTGCCGTCGTGGGCTCCAACCTCGCGAGCATTGCCTCCGGGCGCGACTATCGACCGGTAGCCGGCCATGCGGCGATTGACGCTGGCAACGGCAAACTCATTGTGATGAACGAGGACCACGCCTTCGGAGCAAAAGAAGGCGGCGCCTACCACTGCTGGATAGAGTCCACCCAGAGCGAGCCCAAGGAATTGATTGACCTGACCTTCGGCCACAACCACCTGTATGCGCAAGCCAACGGATACGCCTGGCACGGAGAAGAAGCGCCCGCTTTTCTGTGGGGGCCCTTTGATGCCATTGCCATCACCGCCCCCTTGAGCCATGTGCAACCGGGTTTCGGCAAAGACCGGATCTGGCTACAAGAAACACGGGCCGGCGCTCATTGGATGGAGCGGCACATCGCCGCCAACGAGCAGGCTTATGTCAAGCTCACCACCGAGGCGCTGTGCCACTACCGCGACCTCACGCTGCAAGCCTGAGTCACCGGTAAAGACGGGGCGACGCCGCCGTATGGGAAAATCAGCGCCTGTTTTATTCCTTGGAACGGGCCTGTCCGGCCCTCAAGCACCATGTCTTTGCCTACTTCTGACGCGCAACGCGTCTTCACCCTCAGCGACTTCGACTTTGAACTCCCCGAAGCCCTGATTGCCCAACACCCCGCTACAGAACGCAGTGGCTCCCGATTGCTGGACGGCACGGGTGACACCTCGGTAGACCGCATCTTCAAGGACCTGCCCGGCCTGCTGCGTGCGGGCGATTTGCTGGTGTTCAACGACACCAAGGTCATCAACGCCCGCCTCTTCGGGGAAAAAACGACCGGCGGCAAGGTGGAACTGCTGATCGAGCGGGTGCTGGGCGGCAACCAAGTGGCGGCCCACATGCGGGTCAGCAAAAAGCCCGAGGTGGGCGCCACTATCAAGATGACCTGCGCACCCGGCCGGGAAGACGGCCTGTGCGCCACCCTGCTGGGCCGCTGGCCGAATGTGGACGGGCCGATTTACCGCTTTGTGCTGAGCAACGACCGCGGCGATGACCCGTACACGCTGATGGAGCGCCACGGCCATGTGCCGCTGCCCCCCTACATCACCCACAGCGACTCGCCGGAGGATGTGCAGCGCTACCAAACCGTGTTTGCCAAAAACCCCGGTGCCGTGGCCGCACCGACGGCCGCCCTGCACTTTGACGAGGGTGTGTTTGCGCAGCTGGATGCCATGGGCGTGCACCGCGCGCACGTGACGCTGCACGTGGGCGCTGGCACTTTTCAGCCCGTCAAAACCGAGAACATCGCCGAGCACCAGATGCACAGCGAGTGGTACAACGTGCCGGTCGAAACGCAAGAAGCCATTGCTGCCTGCAAGGCACGTGGCGGGCGCATAGTGGCGGTGGGCACCACCAGTGTGCGCACCCTGGAGAGCTGGGCCAAGACAGGCATTGCCAGTGGCGACACCAACATCTTCATCACCCCCGGCTTTGAGTTCAAGCTGGTCGATGTGCTGGTCACCAACTTCCACCTGCCCAAGAGCAGCCTGATGATGCTGGTGAGCGCCTTCACCGGCTATGACCTTGTGATGGGCCTGTACCGCGACGCGATTGCGCGCGGCTACCGCTTCTTCAGCTATGGCGATTCCATGCTGCTGAAGCGGAGGTAGAAGCCCCCTCGCTACACGGGTCGCTGGTCAGCGCAGGCTTGGCAACACACCGAGGCGCAAAAACTGCGTCTCGCCGTTGGAGCCATCCACACCGTCGTTGTCAGTAATCGCAAAGGTCTGGCCCGCGCTGTCCACCGCAAAGCTCTCCACCTTGTCCAGGACATAACCGTGGGGTTTTTGCAGGTCGGGCACCAGGTCGCGTAGCAGGCGCTTGCTCACGACCGGCACTTTGGCATCGCCGGGGGCGGCGGCGGTCAATCCAGCCACCGAGAAGCTGTGCAGGGTTTTCAAGGCGGAATCGCCAAACTGGTTGTCACGTTCGATCACGACAAAGGTGTCAGGGCCGACAGCCGTGATTTCTGAGAGGCCTACCCAGCCGCCGTCGGCCTTGGTCGCTTCCAGTGGGTAGTGCAGCACGCCCCAGGTTTTGGTCGCCGGGGTGTAGCGCAAGATTTTGGTGAAACCCTTGGGGTCATCCTTCCACTCGCGTTGCACAGCCAGCCACACCACTTCCTGGTCGCCGGCGCCGGTAATGGTCACGCCTTCAAAACCAAAGCGGGTGGCATGGCGGGCCAGTGCCTCGGGCAACTCGATTTCTTCTTGCACTTCGGCCTTGGCATTCAGGCGCAAGAGCATGTTGCGCAAGGGCGCAGGCTTCTTGTCCGGGTCACCTTCCGAGGCTACCCAGAAGCC
>JAIXVK010000516.1 GCA_027483085.1 Comamonadaceae bacterium
ACGCCCGCCAGCTGCTGGAGGACGGCGATGTGGCCGAAGCCATGAATGCCGCCGCCAAAATCGGTGACGACGCTTTGCAACGCGGTTCCGGGCGCGCGGTGGTGCCGGAGAGCTTTACCCACGGCAGCAGCGCGCAACGCCAGCGCTGGTTCGACAAGGGCCTGAAAACCGGCAGCGTCAAGGGCTGTGACACGTTTTCTACCCGATCCATTTAGGACTAGGGGATAATCGGGGTTTGCCCTGACTTCCTTTGGGCGACCCGCTATCGGATGGATAGCACTCTTTATGGCTATGCCTTACCGATTTGATTACTGAATTGACTCCCACTCCCGTGACCTCCAACGAGCTCACCGCGGACACGCCCACCATGGCATTTGCCCAGCTGCAGCTGGCCAACCCGCTTGCCCGCGCCGTAGCGGAAATGGGCTACACCACCATGACGCCGATTCAGGCGCAGGCCATCCCCGTCGTGCTGACCGGGAAAGACGTCATGGGTGCCGCCCAGACCGGCACCGGCAAAACCGCTGCATTCGCGCTGCCTTTGTTGCAGCGCTTGATGAAGCACGAAAACGCTTCCACTTCCCCCGCCCGCCACCCCGTTCGCGCTTTGGTACTTTTGCCTACCCGCGAGCTGGCCGACCAGGTGGCTCAGCAGGTCAAGCTGTACGCCAAGTACACCAATCTGCGCAGCGCCGTGGTGTTTGGTGGCATGGACATGAAGCCCCAGACCTTGGAGCTCAAAGCCGGTGTGGAAGTGCTGGTGGCGACGCCCGGCCGATTGCTGGACCACATCGAAGCCAAAAACGCGGTGCTGAACCAGGTCGAGTACGTAGTGCTGGACGAAGCCGACCGCATGCTGGACATCGGCTTCCTGCCGGACCTGCAGCGCATCTTGAGCTACCTGCCCAAGACCCGTACCACCTTGCTGTTCTCAGCCACCTTCTCGCCCGAAATCAAGCGATTGGCTAACAGCTACCTGCAAAACCCGATCACGATTGAAGTGGCCCGCTCCAATGCGACGGCTTCCACCGTGGAGCAGCACTTCTACCGGGTGAACGACGATGACAAGCGCCACGCCCTTTTGCAGATCGTGCGCAGCAAACAAATCAAGCAAGCCTTTGTGTTTGTGAACAGCAAGCTCGGTTGCGCCCGCCTGACCCGCGCCCTGGAGCGCGATGGTCTGCGCGCTGCGGCCTTGCACGGCGACAAAACCCAGGACGAGCGCCTGAAAGCGCTGGAAGCCTTCAAAAAAGGCGAAGTGGACTTGCTGGTCTGTACCGATGTGGCCGCCCGCGGCTTGGACATCAAGGACGTGCCCGCTGTGTTCAATATGGACATTCCGTTCAACGCAGAAGACTATGTGCACCGCATCGGCCGTACCGGCCGCGCTGGCGCCTCCGGCCTGGCGGTGAGCTTTGTCGGTGGCGGTAACGATGCGCGCTTGGTGGCTGACATCGAGAAGCTGATCAAGACCAAGATCGAGCTCGAAGCCGTGGAGTTCGACGAAGACCGTCCGGACATCCGCAGCCAGGGCCGTATCAATGACGGCCGCCGCATGTACGCAGAAAACGGCGAGCAAGCCCGTGGCCCCCGTAGCGAAGGCCGTGGTGACGCAGGTCGTGGCCGCAGCCATAGCAACGAGCGTGATGATGCCTACCGCACCCGCGCACCGCGCGAATACGGTCGTCCCGCTCCTGCGCCGCGTGATCCGTTCTTTGACAAGCCCTACGAGCCCAGCGCCCCTGCGGCGGAAGCACCTTCCCCATCGTGGGAGTCGGCGGCCAAGCCGGCCAGCCGTGGCATCTCTGCCAACATCAAGCCTAAGCGCAAGGTCGCAGCACTGTTCAAGTCGGCCTGACCGATAGGGTGGCTCTCAGTCCCCAGGTTCCTGGGACTGAGGGCATTTCACCTGAATCAGCTCGGTCGCCAGACCGTCCGCCGGTGCAGCAGCAACCCGCAACGCGCTCAAGCACCCGCCCCACACGCAACCACTGTCCAGGGCCCATACATCCGGCCGGTGGAGCCAGCCCAGTGTGGACCAGTGGCCAAACGCCATGACCTCACCGCGGGTCTGGCGGGCGGGGGCATCAAACCAAGGCACATAGCCTGCAGGTGTTGCCTCCAGGCCGCCGGAGTGTTTGAATTCCATGACGCCTTCCGGCGTGCAGTAACGAAGCCGGGTCAGCGCATTCACAATCACCCGCAACCGGTCCGCACCGGTGAGTGTGTCGCTCCAGGCGTCGGGGCCATTGCCATACATCTGCTGGAAGAAAAGGTGCGCATCCGGCGCTTGAAGGGCGGCTTCCACCTCTTGGGCTAATGCTACTGTTTTGATAGCTGTCCACGAAGGTAATACGCCGGCGTGGACCATTAATAGGCCTGAATCCCCGATTTTTTCGTAAAGGGCCAGTTTCTGGTGCCGTAGCCAGTACAAGAGCCCGGGGGCATCTTCGGCTTCCAGTAAGGGGGCGAGGGTATCGCGCTTGCCGGGTTTGCGGACCCCATAACTCACCGCGAGCAAATGCAGGTCGTGGTTGCCCAGCAAACAGCGGGCTGCGCTGCCGTAGCCCATCAGGCGGCGCAGTACCTCCGCAGACTCGGGGCCACGGTTCACCAGGTCGCCTAAAAGATAGAGCGTGTCGCGGCTGGGAGAAAAGTCGATGGCTTGGGTGAGCCGTTCCAGGGCGGTGTCGCAGCCCTGAACATCCCCGATAAGGTACATTGCCATGGTCTCGATTCTCGCTTGCCTCCATGGATTTCTTACTCATTCTGGTTCTCACCTTGCTCAACGGCGTATTCGCCATGTCGGAACTGGCGCTCACAGCCAGCCGCAAAGTCCGTTTGCAAACCATGGTGGAGGCTGGAGACAAGGGGGCCAAGGCGGCCTTGGCCCTGCTGGACAACCCTACCCAGTTTTTGTCTGTGGTGCAGGTGGGTATTACCTCGATCGGCATGCTCAATGGCATTGTGGGTGAAGCGGCCTTTAGCGACGGCGTGGCGCATTGGTTGGAAACCCAGTTTTCGCTCTCCACCCGGGTAGCCGAGATTTCGGCCACTGCGCTGGTGGTGACCGGCATTACCTTCATCACCATTCTGTTCGGCGAGTTGGTGCCCAAGCGCATCGGGCAGCTCTATCCCGAAACTGTGGCACGGGCTCTGGCGATTCCCATGACCTGGGTGGCCACGGGGGCCAAACCTTTTGTGAAACTGCTGTCCTACGCGACCCACGCCACCCTGCGCCTGCTCCGCCTCAACGCCACTGACAACCGCGCGGTGACGGAGGAAGAAATATCCGCCAGCCTTGAAGAAGGGGTGGATGCCGGCATCATCGAGGAGCACGAGCACCAGATGGTGCGCAATGTGTTCCACCTGGACGACCGGCCGCTGACCAGCATGATGCTGCCGCGGGTCGATATTGCGTGGATAGAGGCCGGCTTGAGCGTCTCCCAGGCGCTGGCCTTGGCGGGTGACACCCGCGAAGGTAACGGCCACTCCTGGTATCCGGTGTGCCGCGGCTCTTTGGACAATGTGGTGGGCTTGGTCAGCGTGTCCCGCTTGCTGGCCATGGGCGACTCCTACACCGGCACCGTGGACTCATTGGCCGAGCAGGCGGTGTTTGTGCCCGAGACACTCACTGGCATGGAGCTGATCGAGCAATTCCGGGTGCGCTCGGCCCGGATGGTGTTTGTGGTGGATGAATATGGCGTGGTGCAGGGCCTGATGACCCCGCATGACTTGCTAGAGGCCATCACCGGTGAACTGCAACCAGACGCCAAGGAAGAGGCCTGGGCCACGCTGCAAGACAATGGCCAATGGTTGCTGGATGGGCTGATGCCGGTGGGCGAGCTCAAAGCCCGCCTGGACATTGAGGACGAACTCCCTGATGAAGAGCGGGGTCGCTACAACACGCTGGCAGGGCTGCTGATGGCGGTAACCGGTCAACTCCCCCAGCCCGGTGCCCGCATTACTGTGGGCGAGTGGGTGTTTGAAGTGCAGACCCTCGAAGGCCGGCGCATCGACCAGGTGCGCGCGTTCAAAGAGCCCCTGGCCTGAGGCTGGTATCCCGGGCGCTCAGAGCCGCCCGGTGAGCCGGTAGGCCACCCAGCCCACATATTCATTGAGCACCATTTGCCAGTCGGACACACCGGCTTGCATCGAGTAGCGTGTCCATCGCGGGCTGCTTTCGGCGCGGAAGTCGACCGGGTAGGCAGTCACATTCCACCCCGCTTTCTCAAAGGTGGCTTTGGCCCGCTGCATGTGCCAGGCAGAGGTCAGCAGCAGCCAGCGGTTTTGCGGGTTGATGCCCGGTAGCTCGGCTGTCAGCACCGCGTTTTCATACGTGTTCCGCGAGACCGACTCGTAACGCACTTGCCCGTCCGGGACCCCCAGGCTGTCATAGAACCTGAGTGCCCGTTCCGCCTCGCTGGGCCCACCCCCGTTGGGGTCGCCTTCGCCACCCGTATAGATCACTGTCATTCCCGGATTCTTCAGCGCCAGCGCTGCAGAGACAGACAGGCGTTCGCCTGCGTCATTGGTCAACGGGTGGCGGTAGTCGGCCTGCAGGTGCCCCCGGGCCGTGCCACCGCCCAAGACCACGATGCCGGCGTACCCGGAGATGTCTGTTTCCGGGGTGATCTCGGCATAAGGCGCTTCCAGCGTCCGGATCAAGAGCTCCGGCAATGGCATCCAGCCGATCAATGCCACCAGCACCGCGCTCCAGCCCAGGGCCGGTCGCGCCAGCGCCGGGCGTCGCCGGGCGAGCACCCACGCACTGATCAACACCAGCAGAACCCAGAACAAGGGCTGGGTGATCCACGCCACGATCTTCGAAAAAATAAACATGAAAACTATCGCGAGAAGGAAGTGATAGAAAAGTTTGCGAAAAAATTTAAATCAAAATCAACACTAAAAGTGAAATTTTCAGTAAATTAAAAAAATAGATTTTTAATCGATATTAATTATGAAAAAAACAATTTTGACAGTTGAGGACGGCGATGGCATTCGCCGGCTGATTCGCATGACGCTCGAATATATGGGCTTTCTGGTGCTGGAGGCCAATGGCGGTGAGCAGGGCCTCGAAATGGCGCGTGAACACAAGCCTGACCTCGTGTTGATGGATGTCCGGATGCCCGGTGTTTCCGGGCTGACGGCCTGCGAAGTCATGCGCGCAGACCCCCAGCTTCGCCATGTGCCGGTGGTCATGTTGTCGGCCGCTGGCTCGGAGGACGATATTTCGGCTGGCATGGCAAGCGGCGCCAAGGCTTATCTGGTGAAGCCCTTTCAGCCTGTGGAGCTGATTGAGCTGGTCACCCGCCTGATTGACGAGGCGGGCCAGCCAGAGTCTGCAGCCGCCGGCGCGGCCCATCGGTAACTCACAAGGCTCTCTCATGTTTTCCCCAGCAGCGCAATGGACTATGGCCGGGCCCCGGCGCTGCCC
>JAIXVK010000144.1 GCA_027483085.1 Comamonadaceae bacterium
CCCGTAGTTTCTTCGGTACCTGCAGCCTCGGTAGCACCGGTGCCTGCTGCTGTGGCGCCTGCCATCCCCGTTCGTGTGGCACCTGCTCCGCAACTGCAGACGCCTGCAGCGTCCCCGGCGGCTGAGTTGCCGCCTGGCCGACCTGCAACTCCGCCTCCACGCAAGGTGGTTGTCCAGCCTTGGGAGGATGCGCCGGTACCGGCTCATTCGCCTGAATTGGCGCCTGCGGGGGCGACTCCTGCCTCTGCAGCTCCCGCAGCAACGCCTTCAGTGATTCCCCCGGGGCAGGTGCTCGCGGTGCGTGACAGCAGTCCCGTATCTGCGACAGCCGATTCCTCGGATAACGAAGAGATCGTGGACATTGACCCCGCAGAGGACGATGCCTATGAGGCGCCGTGGGTCGATGATGTTGACGAAGATTATGAGCAACATGCGCCTCTAGCCCCGTTGAATAGTGCGCCGGTAGCTACAAAAATTGTAGCGATACCTGTGCAGGAAATTCAGGAAAGCTCGCTGGATGAGCCGCCGGCCGCGGTCGGCTTTGAGCCGACCGAAGAAGGTGATTTCTGGCATCAGACGGTGCAGCACTTGATTGCGACGGAGGCGATCACCGCGATGGTGCGGGTCCTGGCTTTGCAGTCGCAACTGATAGCGCGTGACACCGACCAGTGGCACCTCCGGCTCGAGCGGGAGTCTTTGAACCAGGCCAGCACCCGGGAGCGTTTGACGCAGGCCTTGCACACCGCCGGCTATCCGGTGCAACTTGCGATCGAGGTCGGCCGCGTCGTGGATAGCCCTGCGCGGCGCAACGCGGTGGCCACAGCGGAAAAGCAACACGCCGCGGAGCAGATAATCCTGCAGGAACCATTTGTACAGGCCATGATGCGCGACTTCGGCGCCAAGATTGTGCCCGGCTCTATCAAGCCGCTGTAAACGGCCTCCCTATTTTTAATCCCACTCTTTTTAAGGAAAATCATGTTCAACAAAGGACAACTCGCGGGCCTGATGAAACAAGCCCAGACCATGCAAGACAACATGAAGAAGGCCCAGGACGAGTTGGGCAATATCGAAGTGACCGGCGAGTCCGGCGCTGGGCTGGTCAAAGTCACCATGACTTGCAAGCATGACGTGAAGCGCATTGCGATTGACCCCAGCCTGCTGGCGGACGACAAAGACATGCTCGAAGACCTGGTGGCTGCCGCTTTCAATGCCGCAGTGCGCAAGGCGGAAGAAACGTCTGCTGAAAAGATGGGCAAGATCACAGCCAGCATGCCCGGTTTGCCCGGCGGCATGAAATTCCCGTTCTGATCACCGGCGCCGCACCGCATGTCTGACCTGAACGCCCTCGACACCTTGATCCAGGCCCTGCGCGGCTTGCCGGGCGTGGGCGTGAAGTCAGCGCAGCGCATGGCTTTCCACCTGTTGCAGCACGACCGGCCTGCAGCGCAGTTTCTCTCTCGGGCCTTGAAAGAGGCGGCGGACGCGGTGCACCACTGCGAGCGGTGCCATACCTTCACGCAAGATGCCGTATGCGCCACCTGTCTCGACGATCGCCGCGACCGCACGCAGCTGTGTGTGGTGGAAACGCCTGCGGATCAGAGTGCGATGGAGCGCACCGGCGCCTATAAAGGCCTTTACTTTGTGTTGATGGGCAAGCTCAGCCCGCTGGATGGCGTCGGACCCAACGACTTGGGTTTTAAAAAGCTCTTTGACCGTGCTTGCGATGGCTTGGTACAAGAGGTGATCCTGGCGACCAACTTCACCGCAGAGGGGGAGGCCACCGCCTATGTGATCGCCGAGGGGCTCAAGGCTCGCGGCTTGCGCCCGACCCGGCTGGCGCGCGGTGTACCGGTGGGCAGTGAACTGGAGTATGTGGACCTGGGCACCATCGCCCACGCGCTGGTAGACCGACGCTAGCGCATTTTTAAATTCATTTGAAAGACAGTTTGTTCATGCAATTCGCCCACTTCACCGTCGCTTATTGGTGTGTTCTGATTGCGGCGCTTTTGCCCATCGTATGTGCCGGAATTGCCAAGTCCGGCCGGATCGGAGTAGCCCGCAGCAAAGGCGGCTATGACAATGTCAATCCCCGCGAGTGGTTGGCGCGCCAGACCGATTGGCGGGCCCGTGCCAACGGTGCCCAGGCGAACAGCTTCGAAGCGCTGCCCTTTTTTATTGGCGCGGTCATCATTGCCCACCAACTCGGCGCCCCGCAAGCCCGGTTGGACGTGCTGGCATTTCTGTTCATTGTCCTACGCTTGCTCTACATCATGATGTATGTCGCAGGCATGGGCAACTTGCGCTCAGCGGTGTGGTTTGCCGCCTTGGCAGTGAACGTCGGTATTTTGTTGGTCGGTTACCGCTAAGCGTTTATCCCTGCTTTTTGCTTGGGGCCTTTGTGGCCCCTTTTTTTGCGGGTGCGTTGGGCTTGGCGGCCTTTTGGGCGCTGCTTGCTTTTGATTTCGCTGCAGCGGGCTTTGCCGCCTTCGAGGTAGCAGGCGCTGCTTTGGTACTTTTAGCCTGTGGCGGCAGCATCAACACAACAGACTGACCCGGCTTGAAGCGGGCACTGGCAGATACCTTGTTCCACTCTGCGACTTGCGCGGGATTGGTTTTGTACCGGCGGGCAATGCTGGCCACCGTATCGTTTTTGCCAGCTTTGACGGAGACCCGCTTCAGTACGATCTCGGGGGCGACAGACAGTTGGCTGTTGTCTGCCACCTTGATGGGCACGTCCGGCATCTGGTGACTGCGTGGTACCAACAGGGTGGAGCCTGCCCTGACGACCATTCTGGGCGGGATGTTGTTCATGCTGCGCAGGTCGGACTCGCTCATGCCCACTTTTTTTGCAACCTCGGCCGGGCGCATGGTGCTGGGGACCACCCAGGCTGTCCAGCTGGCAAGGCGCCCGCTGTAGCTTTCCAGGTTGGATTGGAAAACCTCTGCATTGTCCCAAGGCAAAAGAATTTGCGGGGTGCCGGCTGCCAAGATGACAGGGCGATTCAGCGACGGGTTCAAGGCTTTGAAATCGTCCACGCTGACCTCGGCAAGCCTGGCTGCCAGCGCAACGTCGATGTCGCGCCGGATCGTTACGCTTTGAAAATAGGGGTGGTTTTCAATCAGGGGCAGCTTGGAATTGAATTGCGCCGGGTTCGACACAATGTTCTTGACCGCTTGGAGTTTGGGCACGTAAAAGCGGGTTTCCATGGGCATGTTGAGGTCGGGGTAACCCGTTGGCAAGCCCGCGCGTTGATTTTTTGCAATCGCCCGCGACACGCTACCTTCGCCCCAGTTGTAGGCGGCGAGTGCCAAATGCCAATCTCCAAACATGCGGTGGAGCTTTTGCAGGTAGTCCAACGCAGCACGCGTGGAGGCGAGTACGTCGCGGCGGTCATCCCGGAAGCTGTTTTGCTTCAGTTCGAAATACTTGCCGGTGGCAGGCATGAACTGCCACATACCAGCCGCCTTGGCGCTGGAAACGGCCTGGGGGTTGAAGGCACTTTCAATAAACGGCAGCAGGGCCAGCTCCGTTGGCATGTTGCGGACTTCCAGCTCCTCCACGATGTGGAACAGGTATTTTTTGGAGCGCTCTGTCATCCGGAAGATGTAGTCAGGACGCCGCGAATACCAGACCTCCCGGTCTTGCACCAGTTCGCTTTGGAGGTCATTCATGCCGTAGCCGCGGCGGATGCGCTCCCACAGGTCTACAGGAGGAGCGACGGCGGCCACGCTCCGGGAGCTTCTTCCGAGCTCCATCGACGTCAGCGGAACCGTCTCGCCCGGCCGAGCGGTGCTGGCAGCCGGCGGCGCTTTGATGGGGGCGCCAGGGCGTGCAATTTCTCGGCTCGGACGCAGGATCAGACTGTTTGGATCGTTAGGGATGGCTTGCGCAGCGCTACTTGCGGCGGGAGATGGAGCCGGTGAGTAGAGCCCGTCTTGTGGCATCGGGCTGTTGAGTGTGCCTGCACATCCTGAGAGGAGGGCGACTACACCCACGGCAAATAGGTGAAAACGGATCATTGAAAATTGTTTTTCCATTGGCGCAGAGTGGCGAAAACGCCCTCTGCGGAGACTCCTTGGGCGTCATGCCGGATGACTTCGTGCATGACGCTGTCCAAGTGAGTGCGTAAAAAAGGGTTGATCAGCCGTTCCCGGGCAATAGTGCTCGGGAGTGTGGGCTGACCGGCGTTGCGCAATTGCTGGCAATGGGTTTGGTACTCTGCGATCGCCTCGTTGTCAGGTTCGACTACCCGGGCAAAGCGCAAGTTACTCAAAGTGTATTCATGGGTGCAGCAAACCCGTGTTTCGGGTGGTAAGTCTGCCAGACGGCTCAAAGACTCCAGCATTTGTGCGGGCGTTCCTTCGAACAAGCGACCGCAACCGGCGCTGAACAATGTGTCGCCACAAAACAGCAAAGGAACTTCGCCTGAAGGACTGGCGAAAAAAGCGATATGTCCGCTGGTATGTCCGGGCACGTCCATCACTGTGAAATCCATCCCCAGGGCGGATACTTGATCACCGTCACTCAGGCGTTCAATCGGCTCCGGCATTTTTTCATGCGACGGCCCGTAGACTCGGGCTCCGGTGGCTTCGCGCAAAACATTCACGCCGCCGGTATGGTCGGCATGGTGATGGGTGACTAGAATGCAGCGCAACGTCAGGGAGTTGCGTTGCAGGGCATCCAGCACAGGTTGCGCGTCCCCCGGGTCTACCACCAGTGCGTCATGCCCGTTGTGCAACATCCAGATGTAGTTGTCAGTGAAAGCGGGTAGTGGTAGCAAGGTCATGAGCGATCAAATTATAGGTTTGCAGGAATGGTTCAAGTCTCCGGCAGGCAGCTATCTGCTGGAATGGGAGCAGGCGCAACTGGATGAGGCGGTTGCAGACCTTTTTGGCTACCACGCTTTGCAATTGGGCGTGCCGGAGCTTCAGGCATTGCAGCTCAATCGCATGCCGCATCGATGGCTTGCAACCGCAGGGCCGGATCCCCGATATGGGGTCGTCGCCTTTCACTCCGACTTTACCGCCCTGCCTTTCCCCGCCAACAGCCTTGATCTTGTGATCCTCCCCCATGCCTTGGAGTTCAGTCCGGATCCGCATGCCACGCTGCGCGAGGTGGAGCGCGTTTTGGTTCCGGAGGGCAAAGTGGTGATTTGCGGCTTGAATCCTGTGAGCCTGTGGGGCTTGCGCCAACGGCGAAGCCGCTGGTACCACCGGGCGGGCTGGGGTCAGGTTTTTTTGCCCGAGTGGGGTGACTTGATTGGCTACTGGCGTTTGCGGGATTGGTTGCGCTTGTTGAGTTTTGAGGTGGAGGTCGGTCGATTTGGTTGCTACCGCCCTGCGGTGGAGTCCGCGGATTGGCTAAGGCGATTTGCCTGGATGGACCGCTTCGGGCCGAGGTCATGGCCGATTTTTGGCGCCGCGTATTTCGTGGTGGCGACCAAGCGTGTGCGCGGCATGCGGCTGTTGGGAGCGCATTGGAAGTTGTCGACCAAGCGCAGCGCCGCCGCAGTGCCGGTGGCGCAGCAATCGCATGCCTCGGTGAATGAGAGAAATGGGAAGGAAACTGTGTGACAGAGTTGATGGCGAAAGTAGTGATTTATACCGATGGTGCCTGCAAGGGCAATCCGGGGCCCGGGGGCTGGGGCGTGCTGCTCCGGTCTGCCGACGGCGCTGAAAAGGAGCTGTCAGGCGGCGAGCTGGGTACCACCAATAACCGCATGGAAATGATGGCAGTGATCGAGGCATTGACCGCCTTGAAGCGCCCCTGCGACGTGACCTTGCATATTGACAGTCAATATGTCCTGAAAGGCATCACGGAGTGGCTGCAAGGCTGGAAGGCCAAGGGCTGGAAAACAGCTTCCAAACAACCCGTGAAAAATGTGGATTTGTGGCAGCGCCTGGACACCTTGGTGAGTACTGCAGGCCACAAAATTGATTGGCGCTGGGTCAAAGGGCACGCCGGAGATCCGGGTAACGAACGTGCCGATGGACTGGCCAACCGTGGCGTAGAGCAGGCGCTGCGCCAGCGGAGCTAGCCTCCGATATAGCTCATCTCGACGCGGCGGGTGGCCATACCGGCCCCTGTGGGCTCGGCCCCCCGTTGTGCGGAGTACTGGTCTTTTCGCGCGCCCCATACGCGGGCAATGGCGTCTTGTAGCTGCTGGTCATCCGCTCCAGACCGCAAGAGTGACCGCAAATCATGGCCTTGGCCGGCAAAAAGACAGAGGTAGAGTTGCCCTTCGGTAGACAGGCGCGCCCGGTTGCAGTCCCCGCAGAACGCTTGCGTCACGCTGCTGATAAAGCCGACCTCACCGGCTGTAGGGTCGTGCCGTCCGGCGGCATCTGTGTAGCCCCAACGCTGCGCGGTTTCGCCCGACTGTGTGCTCTCTAAGGCGATGAGGGGCATTTCTGCCTGAATTCGCTTTAGCACTTCGTTGCTCGGCACTACCTGGTCCATTTGCCAGCCATTGGTTGCACCGACATCCATGTATTCGATGAAGCGGAG
>JAIXVK010000451.1 GCA_027483085.1 Comamonadaceae bacterium
CGGCGTATTCCTCCGCCTTGCTCACCAAGGCCACCAGCAACGGGCGGCACTCGACATTGATTTTTTGAATGGCTTGATCGCGTTGCCCTTTCATCGCCAAATCAACCACGGCCAAGGCCACCGGCTCGTACTGGGCCTCCACTTTGGCAATCTCTGCGACCAAAGCGCGCCCGCGTGCGGTCTCATCAGCATCCTGCATCCGCGTGGTCAGTGCAGCCAGCTTGGCCACTACTTGTTTGTTGGCGGCCACCACGAGGGTGAACTCTTGTTGCTTGTCAGACTCGTTGGCCGCATTGACCAGGTTTCTGGCGTGCACCGCGCGCTTGAACACCGCGGCTTGCAGCTCTTCTGCGAGGGTGGAGCGGGCATTGACCCCCTTCACAAAGCTGGACATGTCGGCGTGCATCGCATCCGTCGAGCGGTAGCCCATCCACGACACCAGCATCAAAAAGCCGATCATCAGTCCAAAGGCCAGACTGAGTTGGGCGCGGATCGTGAGTGGAGAAGACATGGCAACACCTTGTAAAAGCAGGTGTCTTTACTTTACGCCCAAATTACCGTTTTAGTCAAATTTTTTGTTTTTGAATTAAATTTGCCTAATTCGCCTTTTGTTTGAATCGCAGTGACTCATCGCGCAGCCGGGCAAAGGTCTTCCAGAACTGTGCCTCTTGGGTACACGCAAAGTTGATGCGCATCAGGCTGCTGGGCGTGCGCTGCGCATGAAACAGGGCGCCGGGGGCGAGCAGGTAGCCCTCGTCCAACATGCGTTGGCTCAGGGCGTCGGTGTCCACCCCGGTCTCCACCCAGCCAAACAAGCCCACCGGGTCCGACGCAAAGGTGCAACCGTGGGCCAGCGCCAGCTTCACGCTGCGGGCGCGTGCAGCATCCAGCTGGGTGCGGATGCGCTCAGCGTGCCGACGCAGCTGGCCTTGGTCGATGCACCAGGCAATGGCTTTTTCCAGCAAGGCCGGCGTGGTCAGCGTGGAGAGCAGCTTGGTGTCGAGCAAGCGCTCGGCCAGGTCTTTCGGCGCGGCCATGTAGCCCACGCGCCAGTTGGGTGCAAGGATCTTGGCAAAGCCCGCCACATAAATCGTGCGCTGCAGCCCGTCCAGCGCACACAAGCGGGTGGCGTGCTCGGGCGCAAAGTGGCTGTAGGTGTCGTCTTCGACGATATGGAAATCGTGCTGATTCGCCAACTGCAGAATGCGGTAGGCACTGCTGGGCGATAGGCAAAAGCCGGTGGGGTTGTGGAACACGCTCACGCTCACAAAGAGCTTCGGACGGTGCACCTCGCAGTACTTGGCCATCACCTCCAGGTCCGGCCCGTCGGCCCGGCGCGGTACCGGCAAAATGCGCATGCCCAAGGCGTCCAGCCGCGCAAACTCCACGGCCCAGCCGGGCTCCTCGACCATCACATAGTCGCCCGCGCGCAGCAGGGTGCGGCTCACCACGTCCAGCGCATGGGTGGCGCCCATGGTGGTGATGATCTGCTCCGGCGCAGCGTGCACCGCCAGCCCCGCCAACTTGGTGGACAGCGCCCGGCGCAGCCCGATGTCACCGGCCGGCTCGCCGTATTGCAGCGAGAAGGCGTTCAGCGCTTCCACACTGCAACTGCGGCGCACCGCGGTGGCCAGAAAGGTGGTCTCCAGCCATTCTTTGGGCAGCACGCCCATGCCGGGCTGCGGCTTGTTGCTCACGCCGTGGAACATGCCGCGAATCAGCGCCGTCGCATTGAGCGGCGCGCGCTGGCGGGGCATGGTCAGCACCAAACTGCCGCCGTCCGCCCCGGCCTCATTTGCTCCTGAAATCATAGCTACATGCGCACCATCCACTTGGGCTAGTGGCACATCTCGCACATAAAACCCGCGGTTGCGGCGCGCTTCGATCAGGCCCTGCGCCAGCAGCTGGTCATAGGCGGTCACCACGGTCGACGGGCTCACCTTTTGCTGCTGGGCACACAGGCGCACCGAGGGCAGGCGTGCGCCCGGCGCTAGCAAGCGGTCGCGAATGCGCTGGGCGAACACAGCGCAGAGCTGCTCGGCCAGGGTCTGGGCGGCGGTTTTCATCAACATGGGTCGGTCCCTTGGGGTGGCGCTGTAACGGTCGTGCCAGCAATACAGATTGCAGGCTGTTTAGCAAAACTGTACTGCAACTGTGTTGTTTTTCAAAGTACAGTGAATCGCATGAATTCCAAAAACGAAACACGCGGCCTCTGGCTGGGCCTGCTGGGCGTGGCGATCTTTGCCATCACCCTGCCCATGACCCGCCTGGCCACCGGCACCGCCGACGCGCCCCAGCTCTCGCCTTGGTTTGTGACGCTGGGCCGCGCGGCGCTGGCCGGCGGTTTGTCTATTGTGTTTCTGCTGGCCACCCGCTCGCGCTGGCCCACCGCCGCCGAGTGGCGCCCCTTAAGCATTGCCACGCTGGGCAATGCGCTGGGCTTCCCACTGCTGATCGGCTACGCACTGCTCACCATCAGCGCGAGCCATGCCGCCGTCATCATTGCCTTGCTGCCACTGGCGACTGCGGTGGTGGCCGCCATCGTCATGCACCAGCGGGCGCGGCTGGGCTTTTGGCTGAGTGCCTGCATAGGCGCCGCGCTGGTGGTGGGCTTTTCGCTCTACCGCGCCACGCAGCATGGCCCGGGCCTGGCCCTTGAGTGGGGCGATGTGCTGATGCTGGGCGCCGTGGTGTCTGCCGCGCTGGGTTATGTGTATGGCGCCAA
>JAIXVK010000089.1 GCA_027483085.1 Comamonadaceae bacterium
AGTGGCACCGAGTCCACGGTCAAAGGCTTCATTTGAACCGGCTTGTAAGACAGGCGATTGCCTTCGCTGTACCACAGCGTGTGCTTGTGCCACTCTTTGTCGTTACGGCCGTTGGGGTGCTCGGCTGTATCGCCGTAGTCGTCCACGGTGTGGGCGCCGCGACTCTCGTGGCGCGCAGCGGCGGACACGATGGTGGCTTCTGCCGCCTCGATCAGGTTTTCAACCTCGAGGGCTTCGATACGTGCCGTGTTGAAGACCTTGGATTTGTCCTTGAGGTTGAGTGCCTTGACCCGCTCACGCAGTTCGGCGATTTTGACCACGCCTTCGTCCATGCTTTTCTGGGTGCGGAACACGCCAGCGTGTTGCTGCATCGAGGCGCGCAGGTCGTTGGCCACGTCTTGCGCGTATTCGCCGCTCTTGGCGTTGTCCAAGCGGGACACACGCTCGAGGGTGCGGTCCGCTGCGTCTTTGGGCAGAGGCTTGTGCTCTTTGCTGCCCTTGATGTAGTTGACGATGTGGTTACCGGCTGCACGGCCGAAGACCAACAAGTCCAACAGAGAGTTGGTACCCAGGCGGTTGGCACCGTGCACCGAGACGCAGGAGCATTCGCCCACTGCGTACAAGCCGTTGACGACCTGGTTGTGCACGTCGCCGTTCTGCACCACGACCTGACCATTGACGTTGGTGGGAATACCACCCATCTGGTAGTGAATGGTGGGCACCACAGGGATAGGCTCTTTGGTGATGTCCACGTTGGCGAAGTTCACGCCGATTTCGTACACCGATGGCAGGCGCTTGTGGATGGTTTCAGCACCCAAGTGGTCCAGCTTCAAGAGCACGTAGTCCTTGTTCGGGCCGCAACCACGGCCTTCCTTGATTTCCTGGTCCATGGAGCGGGACACGAAGTCACGCGGGGCCAAGTCTTTCAGGGTGGGCGCATAGCGCTCCATGAAGCGTTCGCCGTTGCTGTTCAGCAAAATAGCGCCTTCGCCACGGCAACCTTCGGTCAGCAACACGCCTGCACCGGCCACACCGGTGGGGTGGAACTGCCAGAACTCCATGTCTTCCAACGGGATGCCAGCGCGTGCTGCCATACCCAAGCCGTCGCCGGTGTTGATGAAGGCGTTGGTGGAGGCGGCAAAAATGCGGCCTGCGCCACCGGTGGCCAGCAAAGTGGTTTTGGCTTCCAGAATGTGGATATCGCCGGTTTCCATCTCGAGAGCGGTCACACCGACCACGTCGCCTTCGGCGTCGCGGATCAGGTCGAGGGCCATCCACTCCACGAAGAAGCTGGTTTTGGCTGCCACGTTTTGCTGGTACAGCGTGTGCAACATGGCGTGGCCGGTACGGTCAGCCGCTGCGCAAGCGCGTTCCACTGCCTTTTCGCCGTAGTTGGCGGTGTGGCCGCCGAAGGGGCGCTGGTAAATGGTGCCGTCAGGGTTGCGGTCGAAGGGCATGCCCATGTGTTCCAAGTCGTACACGACCTTGGGGGCTTCACGGCACATGAATTCGATAGCGTCTTGGTCGCCGAGCCAGTCGGAGCCCTTGACGGTATCGTAGAAGTGGTAGTGCCAGTTGTCGTCGTTCATGTTGCCCAGGGAGGCACCGATGCCGCCTTGCGCTGCCACAGTGTGGGAGCGGGTGGGGAACACTTTGGACAGCACTGCCACGTTCAAACCGGCGCGAGCCAGTTGCAGGGATGCGCGCATGCCGGAGCCGCCGGCTCCCACGATGACGACGTCGAATTTGCGTTTAGAAACGGAGTAAGACATGAATTAGTGCCTGTTGGAAGGGATCAGAGACGCCACAGAACTTGGATAGCCCAGCCGGCACAGCCAACCAGCCAAACGATAGAGAACACCTGCAAGGACAAGCGGATAGAGACCGGTTTGACGTAATCCATCCAGATGTCACGCACGCCTACCCACACGTGGTAGAGCATGGCAATGATGACCGCGAAGGTCAAAAACTTCATCCACTGCGTGGAAAAGATGCCCGCCCATTTGTCGTAACCGATAGGGCCTTTGGACAAGAGCACTTGCGCCAGCAAGACCACGGTAAAAAGTGCCATCAGAACCGCGGTGACGCGCTGAGCCAACCAGTCGCGCAGGCCGTAGTGAGCGCCAACAACGACGCGTTTGGATCCGTAATTAACTGCCATGAAGTGGTTCCTTTTTAGTTGTTGCTTAGTAAACGCCGAAGAGCTTGAGTCCCAAGGCCAGCGTCAGCAAGCTGCCCAGGCTCAGGGTCACGATGGCGGAGCTGCGACCGAACTCTTTGCTCACTGCGTGGTTGATATCCATCCACAGGTGGCGCACGCCAGCGATGAAGTGGTGCAAATAAGCCCAGATGAGGGCTAGAGCGACCAGTTTCATGAACCAGCCGGGGATAAAGCCCACGCCGAGGCTAAACACACTGGTGAACTTTGCAAATGAGATTTCCGAGGAAACGGAGGTGTCGAACATCCAGATAATGAGGGGCATCAGGATAAACATGATGGCGCCGCTGATCCGGTGGAGGATCGATACCCAACCCGCCGGAGGCAGGCGATAGGTTGGGAGGTCGCTGAGCGCATTGATGTTGCGGAATTCAGGCCGCGCGCGCTTGGAGGAGGAGTTGAGCTCAGTCATGGATGGGCTTTCTTGGATGTAACGTGTTTGTAATTCTGGAAATCGCAGGCCAAAATTCTATTGCACCGCACCAATCTGACATTGGTCTTTCATGGTGCAACGCATCAATTTAGCGCATTTCGATAGTAGTGTGTGTCGGTCAGGTACAAGCCCCGACGGAGCTCCATGGGTAAATCGTTGTAGGTGAACGCAGTTCGCTCCACGCTCAATAATGGCGTTTGCGCACCGGTTTGGAGCAGCCCGCGCTGTTCCGCATCGGGGAGGACTGCTTTGATTTTTTCTTCCGCCCGCACCATGCGGACGCCGAATTCTGTTTCAAAAAGCGCATACATCGCGCCGTTGTAGCTGTTCAGGCGCTCTGCCGTCAGCCCTTTGAAAGGACCGCCGGGGAGCCATAAATCTTCCAGAATGGTGGGTGTGCCGGCAAATGACAACACCCGCCGCACTTGAAGTACCGCGTCTCCCGCCCGAAGCGACAGTGCGCGCGCGACATCCGCCGTTGCACGGGTGCGTTTGCAGTCAATGATGCGGCGCTCGGCGGGACCTTCATTGGCTTGCTCGCCGCCCTCGGGTACCAGTCGCAGAAACCGGTACTGGGTGTGGCG
>JAIXVK010000563.1 GCA_027483085.1 Comamonadaceae bacterium
GTGACCAGGAAGTCGGCTGTCTTGCCAGCCACGTCTTTACCGTGGTAGTCCGCAGGGAAAGCCAAGGGGAAAGTCTTGCTTTCGCCGGACTTCATGCCACGGGTTGCGTCTTCAAATTCCTTCAGCATCTGGCCATCGCCCAGAATGAACTGGAAGTCAGAAGCCTTACCGCCGGCGAAAGGTTCGCCGTCGATCTTGCCTTCAAAATCCACAGTCACGCGGTCTGTGTCTTGGGCTGCGGTGTCCTGTGCGCGCTGCGCAAAGGTACGACGCTGCTTGCGCAAAATTTCGATGGTCTTGTCGATGGCTTCGTCGGTCACATCGGCAGTCAGTTTTTCAACTTCGGCACCTGCCAAGTCAGCAATTTTGACTTCTGGAAAGACTTCGAAAATCGCATCAAAAGCCATTTGGCCTTCAGGCGAAGTTTCGCTTTCAGAAATCTTGGGCTGGCCAGCAACGCGCAGCTTGGCTTCGTTAGCGGCAGTGGCAAATGCCTCACCCACTTTGTCGTTCATCACTTCGTAGTGAACCGAGTAGCCGTAACGCTGGGAAACCACGTTCATCGGCACCTTGCCTGGACGGAAACCGTCCATCTTGACGGTGCGCGCCAACTTGCGCAGACGGCTGTCAACTTCGGTCTGGATCACGCCCACAGGCAGTGTCAGCGTGATCTTGCGCTCCAGCTTCTCCAGAGTCTCTACAGTAACGGCCATCGTCTACTCCTAATGTTTGATTGGCAGGACTTTCACCTGCGGGCATCGCATCGATGCATTTCTAAGTTGGTGCGCGGGGGGGGACTCGAACCCCCACAGTGTTGCCACCGTCAGGACCTAAACCTGGTGCGTCTACCAATTTCGCCACCCGCGCAAAAAACAAAACTCGGGAGCCGGACTCATTTGTGAACATTGCTCACAACACCCCGGCCACCCGTTTGAAATCGGTAAGCCCGCTATTTTAACCTGCAAGCGGGCCCCACTTTCAGGTCAGCGCAGGATTCTCGCGTTTTACCCGGAACCACGCGGCATACATGGCGGGCAAAGCCAGCAATGTCAGGACCGTCGCCACGATGAGGCCACCCATAATCGCCACGGCCATCGGACCCCAGAAAACCGAGCGAGACAGCGGAATCATGGCCAGCACAGCCGCCGCAGCGGTGAGCACAATCGGGCGCAACCGGCGCACTGCAGACTCCACAATCGCGTCCCACGCTGGAATACCCGCCGCCCTGTCCTGCTCAATCTGGTCGATCAGGATCACCGAGTTGCGCTGGATCATTCCCATCAGGGCAATCACGCCCAGCAACGCAACAAAACCAAAGGGCCGCCCCATAACAATGAGGGCGCCGGCCACACCGGCAATCCCCAAGGGACCGGTAATGAACACCAGCAACGACCGGCTAAAGCTTTGCAACTGCAGCATCAACAAGGTGAACGTCAAGAACAACATCACAGGCACACCGGCCACGATGGACGCCGAGCCTTTGGAACTCTCTTCTACCGCGCCCGCCACTTCAATACGGTAGCCGTTGATGCCCTTGGCGGCCCATTGCGCTTCCAGCTCTTTCATCTTGGGCTGCAGTTCGGCGGTCACAGTGGCACCTTGCAAGCCTTCGACCATATCGCTCTGCACGGTGATGGCGTAGTCGCGGTTCTCGCGCCACATCACGCCGGGCTCCCAAGTGAATACCGGTTTGGCAATCTGGGTAATCGGAATCGACTTGCCGCTGCTCGTCGGCAGATACGCATTGGCAATATCGGTGATGGCGTTGCGCTCATCCAAAGGCTGGCGCAACACAATGTCTATCAGCTTGTCGCCTTCGCGGTACTGCCCGACCGTGGTGCCCGTGGACAGGGTTTTGGCCGCTTGCGCAATGCTCTGGCTGCTAACGCCCAAGGCGCGTGCTTTGTCCTGATCCACCTCCAAGCGGAGCACCTTGACCGACTCATTCCAGTTGTCGTTCACACCGCGGGTGTTGCTGCTTTGGCGCATGACGGCCTTTACTTCGTCTGCACGGTCGCGCAAAACCAAAGGATCCGAACCCACCACGCGGAACTGCACCGGATAGGGCACCGGTGGCCCGTTCGGCAGGAGCTTGACGCGGCCCCGCACCTCGGGAAACTCTGCTGCCAGCAAGGCCGGGAGTTTCACGCGCAAAGACTCACGCACCTTCAAGTCCACCGGCATGATGATGAGCTGAGACACGTTGGTCTGCGGGAACACCTGGTCCAGTGGCAGGTAGAACCGGGGCACGCCGGACCCGATCCAGGTGCTCACCGCCGACACGCCGGGCTCTTGCATCAGGCGGGCCTCCACCCGTTGGGTCACAGCCTGGTTGTTAGCAAAGGAGGTTCCTTCCGGGAACCAGATATCCACCAAGACCTCGGGTCGGCTCGAATCCGGGAAGAACTGCTGCTGCACCTTGCCCATGCCCACAATACCAAGTGCGAACACGAGAATCGTCCCGCCTATCGTCATCCAGCGGTGCTGCACACACCAGTTCACCGTGCGGCGGAAGGTGTTGTAGAACGGCGTGTCAAAGTGCTCCTGGTGTGCGGATTCGCCACCGTGGTGGTCGTGGCTCTTGAGCAGCAGGGTCCCCAGATAGGGCACAAAGTACACCGACACAAACCAGCTCAGAATCAAGGCCAGCACTGTCACCGCAAAAATCGCGTAGGTGTACTCGCCGGTCACTGACTTGGCCATACCGATGGGCAGAAAGCCCACGGCGGTGATCAGCGTACCGGTCAGCATCGGCATGGCGGTGACTTCGTAGGCAAAGGTCGCGGCCCGTACCTTGTCGTAGCCCTCTTCCATCTTGCGGACCATCATTTCCACCGCAATGATCGCGTCATCCACCAGCAAGCCCAGCGCAATGATGAGCGAGCCCAGCGAAATCTTGTGCAAGCCGATGCCCCAGTAGTACATCCCCAAAAAGGTCACGGCCAATACGAGTGGAATGGTGATGCCCACCACCAGGCCGGGGCGCACATCCAGCGTCCAGCGCTTCCAGAAAGGCTGACCGGCCTTGGTGTGCAGGCCCAGCGCAATAAAGCTCACCGCCAACACAATCACCACCGCTTCGATCAGCACCTTGACGAACTCGTTCACCGAGCTCGACACCGATTTAGGCTGGTCTTGCAACTGCACCAGCTTGATACCCGCCGGGAGCGTTCTCTCGATACCGACAAACGTCTTCTCCAGCGCATGGCCCAGCGCAATGATGTCGCCACCCTTGGCCATGGACACGCCGAGTGCAATCACCTCTTTGCCTTGGTGGTGCACTTTCACGGACGGCGGATCCACATAGCCTTTGCCGATCGTGGCGATGTCTTTGAGGCGGAACTGATTGCCGCTGGCGCCGCGAATCGGCATGTCTGCCAATTGCTGCACCGCATTGAACTGGCCACCCACCCGCACTTGCACCACGTCCAAGGGGGTTTGCACCGCACCTGCAGACTCCACCGCGTTCTGCTGGCCGAGCTGGGCCAGCACTTGGTTGAAGTCCAGGCCCAACTGGGCCAGGCGCTTTTGCGAGATCTCGATGTAGAGCTTTTCGTCTTGCGCGCCGAACAACTCCACTTTGGCCACGTCCGGCACCCGCAGTAGCCGTTGGCGCACATCGTCCGCCAGTGTTTTGAGTTCCGCGTAGTTAAAGCCTTCGCCTTCGAGCGCATAGATCACGCCATCCACATAGCCGAAGTCGTCGTTAAAGAATGGGCCCACAACCCCTTGGGGCAGCGTGCCCCGCATGTCGCCGATCTTTTTGCGCACGCTGTACCACACGTTGGGCACCTCGCTGCCCTTGCTGGAGTCTTTGATCTGGAAAATGATCTGCGACTCGCCGGGCTTGGAGTAGCTGCGAATCTTGTCGGCGTACTGCACCTCTTGCAGGGTGCGCTCCAGCTTGTCAGTGACTTGCTCGGCCACCTGCTGGGCCGTTGCCCCCGGCCAATAGGTACGGACCACCATGGCGCGGAAAGTAAAGGGCGGGTCTTCATCCTGCCCGAGCTGAAAGTAGGCCGCAGCCCCCAAGAGCATGAGCACGATCATCAGGTA
>JAIXVK010000629.1 GCA_027483085.1 Comamonadaceae bacterium
ATCGGGAAATGAGGTGTTGTGTCCATAGCTGGCTCGGTGCTGGCTGCAGTAAAAAATCAGGATTTTGAGAAGGCATTGCCCAAGGCGAACACCGAATTCGGCGCATTCACCCGAATCGGCTTGACCACTGGCATTGCAGAAATTGCGCGCTTGATGCTCGGCTTGTCTTCAATTTGCAAACCCTTGGCGAGTTGGTCATCCACCAGCTTCTGCAAGGTGACTGAGTCCAAAAACTCCACCATACGGGTGTTCAAAGAGGCCCAGAGGTCGTGGGTCATGCAGCGGGCACCTTCGCCCAAGCAGTTTTCTTTGCCGCTGCATTGGGTGGCGTCGATCGGCTCGTCTACCGACGTGATGATCTCTGCCACGGTAATGTCAGACGCCTTGCGGGCCAAGGTGTAACCGCCGCCGGGGCCGCGGGTGGACTCTACCAAATCGTGGCGACGCAGCTTGCCGAACAACTGCTCAAGGTAAGAAAGGGAAATTTGTTGGCGCTGGCTGATCGCAGCCAGAGTCACAGGCCCTGAGCTTTGACGCAGGCCCAGATCGATCATCGCGGTGACCGCAAAACGGCCTTTGGTGGTGAGACGCATCGCTTGCTCCTTGGTGGCAGGGTTGTTGACTAGCGGACTCAAGTATAGCACTAAACCCCGCATATCAGTCGGGTAAGCAGACTGATCAGTCTATTTACCCGATAGGAATAATCAACTTTACAGATTGACGATGTTGTCTGTCCCTGGCGCGCCAAAAGCCTGCTCTTTCAGGATGGTCAATTGGTCGCGTACCCGCGCTGCTTTTTCGAACTCGAGATTGCGCGCGTGCTCCATCATGAGCTTTTCCAAGCGCTTGATTTCGCGCGACACATCCTTCTCGCTCATGTCTTCCACTTGGGCACGTTGATGGGCATCGCGCTCCAGACGCTCGGCCTCTTTGCCCGCTTTTTCGCTGTAGACGCCATCAATCAGGTCGCGTACCTTTTTGACGATAGCTTTGGGCGTGATGCCTCGCTCCAGGTTGTGGGCGATTTGCTTTTTGCGGCGACGCTCGGTTTCGCCGATGGCACGCGCCATGGAGTCCGTAATTTTGTCGGCATACAAAATAGCTTTGCCTTCCAGGTTGCGGGCAGCACGGCCGATGGTCTGGATCAATGAGCGCTCGGAGCGCAAAAAGCCTTCTTTATCGGCATCCAGAATTGCGACCAGCGACACCTCGGGAATGTCCAATCCCTCCCGCAGCAAGTTAATCCCCACAAGTACATCAAAGGTCCCCAAACGAAGATCTCGCAGGATTTCCACCCGCTCTACGGTGTCTACATCGCTATGCAGGTAACGCACCTTTACGCCGTTGTCGGTCAAGTAATCGGTTAGCTGCTCCGCCATTCGTTTGGTCAAGGTGGTGATCAACACGCGCTCGTTTTTGTCGACCCGGATCCGGATTTCTTGCAGCACATCATCCACTTGGCTTCCCGCCGGACGCACCTCCACCTCGGGGTCCACCAAGCCCGTGGGGCGCACCACTTGCTCCACCACCTGCCCGGCATGCTCGTTTTCCCACTGGGCGGGCGTGGCCGACACGAACACAACCTGCCGCATTTTGGTCTCGAACTCTTCAAACTTGAGCGGCCGGTTATCCAAGGCGCTGGGCAGGCGGAATCCGTACTCCACCAGCGTCGTTTTACGCGCACGGTCGCCGTTGTACATGCCACCGAACTGACCGATCAACACATGGCTCTCGTCCAAAAACATCATCGCGTCTTTGGGTAAATAGTCGGTCAAGGTCGACGGTGGCTCGCCAGGGGCAGACCCGCTCAAATGGCGCGAGTAGTTTTCAATGCCTTTGCAATGCCCCACCTCGCTGAGCATTTCCAGGTCGAAGCGGGTGCGTTGCTCCAGGCGCTGCGCCTCGACCAGCTTGCCCATGCCGACGAACTCTTTCAAACGACCTGCCAGCTCGGTTTTGATCGTCTCCACCGCTGCCAGCACTTGGTCACGGGGCGTCACGTAGTGGCTACTGGGGTAGACGGTAAAGCGGGGGATTTTCTGGCGGATGCGCCCCGTCAGCGGGTCAAACAACTGCAGGCTCTCAATCTCGTCGTCAAACAGCTCGACGCGAATCGCCATCTCACTGTGCTCGGCCGGAAAGATATCGATGGTGTCACCCCGCACCCGGAAGGCACCCCGGCTGAAATCCATGTCATTGCGCTGGTACTGCATCCGCACCAATTGGGCAATCATGTCGCGCTGGCCCATACGATCGCCGGTGCGCAGGGTCATCACCATCTGGTGGTAACTCTCTGGTTTGCCGATGCCGTAAATGGCCGACACGGTCGCCACAATCACCACATCCCGCCGCTCGATGATGCTCTTGGTGCAACTCAGCCGCATTTGCTCAATGTGCTCGTTGATCGCACTGTCTTTTTCAATAAAAAGGTCACGCTGAGGCACATAGGCCTCGGGCTGGTAATAGTCGTAGTAGCTGACGAAATACTCCACCGCATTCTTCGGAAAGAACTCGCGGAACTCGCTGTACAGCTGGGCAGCAAGTGTCTTATTCGGGGCGAACACGATCGCAGGACGGCCCAAACGGGCGATCACGTTTGCCATGGTGAACGTCTTGCCCGACCCGGTCACGCCCAGCAAGGTTTGAAAAACCTCGCCATCTTCCACACCACTCACCAGCTGATCAATCGCTTCGGGCTGGTCCCCCGCGGGCGGATAGGGCTGGTACAGCTCAAAAGGCGACCCCGGGAAACTGACAAAGGTACCGGTGCGCACTTGCGCCGAATCATCGTTTTCCACGACGGCGAGGGGCACGGGATTTTTGGAGGCAGGCATGAGAGTAGGTCCGGACAGCAGAAAAAGCACGAAACCCAAGACTGTAGACTAGCTGCGCAACTGTAGGGGGTTTGACTTGCAAAGCACTTTGTTTCCCGGGGCACGGCTGCCCCTTGTTCAGGCACCCATGGCGGGCGCACAAGGTGTTGCCTTGGCGGCTGCCGTCTGCAACGCGGGCGCACTGGGCTCTTTGCCAGCGGCCATGCATACGCCCGAGTCGCTGGAGCGCGAGCTCGCCGGGCTGCGCGCGCTCACCCCACACGCATTCAATGTGAATTTCTTTTGCCACTCGCCACCTATACCGGATCCGGTTACCGAGGCGCGTTGGATGGAAACCCTGCATCCGCATTACCAGCAATGGCAGTTGACCGGCCAAGACATGGTGCCCGGGCCGGGCCGGGCACCTTTTTCAGAGGCCATGGCCGAGGTGCTGGAGTCGTTTCGGCCTGCGGTGGTGAGCTTTCATTTTGGCCTGCCGGCTCCTGGGTTGCTCGCCCGGGTCAAAGCCATGGGTAGCTTGGTGATGTCGTCCGCCACCACAGTGGAAGAAGGTCTCTGGTTGCGGAACCATGGTGCCGATATCGTGATTGCACAGGGTCTGGAGGCGGGTGGGCACCGGGGGGTGTTCTTGCATACAGACCTCAGTACCCAGCGCCCCTTGGCGGACTTGCTGCCGCCATTGGTCCAATCACTGCGCATCCCGGTGCTAGCCGCGGGTGGCATTGCAAGCGATGCTGATGTCGCCGCAGCGATGGCCATGGGCGCTGCGGGTGTACAGGTAGGTACAGCCTATCTGGCCTGTCACGAAGCCACGACCAGCGCGCTGCACCGGAGGGCACTCCAAGCGACACCACCGCGCACCACCGCGCTCACCAACATTTTCACCGGCAGGCCAGCCCGCGGCATCGTGAACCACGCCATGCAAAGCCTGGGCCCCATGAACCCTGAGGCACCCGCATTTCCGCTGGCCACGGCGGCCATGGCCCCGCTCAGAGCCCGTGCCGAGGCAGGCGGCTCGGACGACTACAGCCCCTTGTGGGCCGGCACCAACATGCAAGGCTGCTTGAGCGAATCCGCAGCGGACACCACCCGCAGACTCGCAAAAGGCTTTGGCACCATCGCATCGTAAGAGCGGGCACCATCTCGGTGCCGTTTAAAATACGCATTTCCTCCGCGGCTCTCCACAGACCCGTTTATCGCCCCCTCCGTTCAGGACTTATTCATGTCTCTTTTTACTGCCGTCGAAATGGCTCCCCGTGACCCTATCCTGGGTCTGAACGAACAATTCAACGCTGACACCAACCCCAGCAAAGTGAACCTCGGCGTGGGCGTGTATTTCGACGACAACGGCAAGCTACCCCTGCTGCAGTGCGTGCAAGCCGCTGAAAAGACCATGATGGACAAGCCCACTGCCCGTGGCTACCTGCCGATTGATGGTATTGCGGCCTACGACGCAGCAGTGAAAGCCTTGGTATTCGGCGCAGACTCTGACGTAGTCAAGAGCGGCCGCGTGGCCACCGTGCAAGCCATCGGCGGCACAGGCGGCCTGAAGATCGGCGCTGACTTCCTGAAGAAAATCAGCCCCAACGCCACCGTGCTGATCTCGGACCCCAGCTGGGAAAACCACCGCGCGCTGTTCACCAACGCCGGCTTCGCCGTGGACACCTACCCCTACTTCGACCAGAGCGCCAACGGCGGCTTGGGCGGTATCAACTTTGACGGCATGCTGGCCAAGTTGAACGGCGCTGCAGAAGGCACCATCGTGCTGCTGCACGCTTGCTGCCACAACCCTACCGGTTACGACATCACCGCCGCCCAATGGGAGCAAGTGATTGCTGTGGTCAAGGCCCGCAAGCTGACCGCCTTCCTCGACATGGCTTACCAAGGCTTCGGCTACGGCATCGCTGAAGACGGCGCTGTGATCGCCAAGTTTGTCGCCGCTGAGCTGAACATTTTTGTGTCGACCAGCTTCTCCAAGAGCTTCAGCCTTTACGGCGAGCGCGTGGGCGCCCTGAGCGTGGTCGGCAGCAGCAAGGAAGAAACCGACCGCGTGCTGAGCCAGCTCAAGATCGCGATCCGCACCAACTACTCCAACCCACCCACCCACGGTGGCGCCATCGTGGCTGCGGTGCTGAACAACCCCGAGCTGCGTGCCCAGTGGGAACAGGAACTCGGCGAAATGCGCGTGCGCAT
>JAIXVK010000410.1 GCA_027483085.1 Comamonadaceae bacterium
GTCTACAAGCTGGTGGTGGAAGGCAGCATCGAAGAACGCATGCTGGAACTGCAGGCCCGCAAACTCGCGCTGTCGGACAGCGTGCTCGGCCACGACGCCGAAGGCGCTGCCAAGTTTGATGAGGCGGATTTGCAAGCCCTGCTCGCGCCATTGGGCGCGCTCATGGCGCAAGGCCAAACACCGGAAGAAGCTGCTCGACGTTGGGGGCGGACGGGGAGCCGGGTGGAAGGCGTTTAGGCATTGAATCGGCCTCTAGCGCTTATGAAATGTGCGCGAGCAGCTACTTAAAACATAGCATCTAGAGTGAGATAAATCCGGCTGCTTTATCTCACTCGAGTCCTAGAACTTACTTGCTGAGAATGTGCGATGGCCAGCGAGCGCTATATTCAAATCAGTTTGTCTTGCCAAGTAAAGGGATTTCCTGTGCCCATTCATTTCTCAAAAAATGGTCCTGCATTTCCAGAAAAACTAGTCGATGCGATGCTGGCCGGCGAAGTCGTTTTTCTTTGCGGAGCTGGCATAAGTGCGCCGCAGTTGGACGGGTTTAGTGGCCTCGTGGATAAGTGCTTCGAAAAACTAAAAGTGGAAAGAACCCCTGCGGAAAACGCTGCATTCGAAAGTGAACGCTACGAGGAAGTGCTCGGCTCGTTACGCCGCAGGATCATTAACCCTCGCAAACTGATTGATGTGGTTTCCAATCGGCTCAAATGGCAATCTACATTCGATCTTGGCAACCACGAGACAATTCTGCGTCTTTCCCGCGATACGAAGAACCAGCCAACTATTGTCACAACCAACTTCGATGTCTTGCTCGAGCATGCTCTACACGGAGTTGCGTCAGTAGATAAGGTAGCGGGTATGAGCCGTGCTGGACAAGACTTACCGCAGCCTGGAAGCGCAGATTTCGGCGGAATCATTCACTTACACGGACGCATTGCGGATGAAACATTAAAGCTTGAAGAAACTCCTTTAGTTCTCACTAGCGCGGACTATGGCGATGCATACATGCGTTCCGCATGGGCGTCGCGTTTCCTATTCGATTTATGTCGCTGCAAAACGCTAGTACTGATTGGTTACAGTGCGAGCGATGCTCCGGTTCGCTACTTTCTCAACGTGCTTGAAGCTGATCGGGAGCGTTTTCCCGATCTGCGCCCCGTGTACGCATTAGATTCATCTACTACACAAACGACGCTGGATACTCGCTGGCAGACCCTAGCCGTTGAACCAATTTTTTATAGAAAACAACCAAAATCGAACAGCCATAGCGCACTTTGGCAGGACCTGAAAAAGCTTGCGAACTTAGTGGAGCGCCCAAGGGGCACTAGGCGAGCTTGGGCTACGAGACTCTTGGAAGAATCTTTTGTAAGCACAAAGGTTAAAGACTTGGACCGTGTCGCTTGGTTGTTTAAGGACAGCGACGATCTTTGGGAGATCGTCGTTACTTCGATTACCGATCCAGCTTGGTTTGACTTTTTCGATGACAAACACTTATGGAATCAGGAGACGGCTTCATGGGTAAAGGCTGCATGGGTCGCAAAGGACCTTCAATCCAGACACCGACTAAAGTTATCAATTGCCTGGCTTAGCAAGCAAGGAAAATCATTTGCTGCAGCGCTTGCGGTACGACTCAATCAACATCGCCAACTTCCGCAACCGTGGCTTCGTGCTTGGAGTTTAGTGACGAGCAATCCACCAGAACCCTCTGTTGATTGGTCAGCACATTCCTTTCCACTAGGACTGAAACTCGATTCTCCCGAATTCCTCCTCTCAGATCTGCAACAGGCGATTGAATACTTAACACCCAGCGTTTTTTTCTCAACCTATGACTTAGATATTGATCATTCACCGCCGACATCAGCAACTCGTTTACGCGACATACTTCAACCTCAACTGGAGCTGCGAGACACTGATGGAGCAAAGACACTATTTGAAAAATTACGAAAGATCGGCCACGAAGAGCTTCTCATAGATTTAGCCACAGCTAAGCTGCAAGAAACTCTCAGTAAATCACTTGATATTGAGGGGATAGAAGTCGATTACGACAGCAATAACTTTTCTGTTCCATCAGTAGAACCGCACACTCAAAATGAGTACCACGACGGGCCGGTTCTATTGGTACAACTACTTGCAGACCTCTACCCCAAACTAGCTCGAAACAACAAGGCGAAGGCACGCGCTATTTCGGAAATATGGAGGTGGATGCCGGGACTACTCGGTGTTCGCCTTTGGCTGCAATCGATGCGCTGCGTACATGCATTTAGTGCCGACGAGGCATTCGGATCAATTTGCGGCCTCTCCCGACACCAATTCTGGAGCATCAAGCGAGAACTACTTCTACTTATCAGGGAGCGGGCCTCCGAGGCAGACGCAATACTGGTCAACACTTTGGAGCAGCGCATTCTTACTGAAGGGTTGGAGTTTTATCAAACTTTTTCATTGGAACCTGACGAAGCGGATTGGCACCGTGATGCTCGGGATAGCGCAGTGTGGCTCCACTTACAAATGCTTCTTGCCGCCAATAGATTGAGTGCATCAGGAACTGCTGAGTTGCATGCAATCACAACACGGAAAATCGATTTGAATCGTGAAATTGAAGAAGCGGACTACTTTGACTCTTACAGCGGCGACGTTCGCCGAATCGAAGGTAATCCGCAGCCAATCGAGAGAACTAAAGAAAATGAGCGCCTCGACAGAGCTCGCGAATCCTTGGAAAGTCCCTACTTTGAGGAACGATTAGGTTGGAGTGCTTATTGCAGGAGCAATCCAGTAGGCGCCTTCAACACCTTGAAAACTGCGCCATTGAACGAGGCGAATTCATTACTTTGGAAAAATCTGATTGAAGCGGTATTGGTGCGGCGCGATGAAAATGAAGGTACTTTCATCGACAGCATTTTTAAGACGTTGGAGCAGGCCAATATCGATTTTCTAGCCTTGATAATCGGTGGAATTTCGCACATGTACTGCAATTTACAAACAGAAAGCCGAGCTGCTCTTTCTGGTTGGTGGCCCCGACTATTTGAGGCTGCAGTTAAAGGCGACACAGCTTCGCCAGACTTCAGCATTGACGTTTACAGCATTGCACGAGACTCCACCGCTGGGCGCTTGACTATGTCACGGCTTCAAGACATCCAAGAGGGTCTCAAGCACAACCCAGAAATCGACAATGAGCTGATGACATCCGTCGAATCTGCGACTTTGGTAACTGACCGCCAAGGTTTGTATGCGCGAGCAGTCCTAATTGGGGCAACGACTTTCCTCTTGCGTCTCAAAGCAACACATGTGCTTGAGAAATTGGATAAGGCAATGTTGGGCCCCACATTGGAAGCCGTTGCCCTCCGTTCGGTCCTTGTATCGCAGAACCTCTCCCCCAATACGACACAGCGATTTCGTAAACACTTCCTACAAGGAATCAATGAAACTCTGCAATCAAAGCAGCAGGCAATTGCAGCAAATCTCTTGAGACCCGCACTTGCAATCGTCCGCAAAGAGGCAGGATTCGAAAAGTGGGGTATCACACTAGACGATGTAGCACAGGTTCTGCGGAAGCAGACTGCAGCATCTGCAATCCGTGAAAACTTTCTGGATCTCTTAAATAGATGGTCCAAAGAACTTGCACTCGATTCCGCAATGGGATGGCGGTCTACCATAGCACCCCTGCTGGAAAAGGTCTGGCCGTCGGAAAGATCACTACAGAACACATCAGTTGCAAGGCAGTTTGCTCGATTGGCGCTAAAAGCTGGAGACGCTTTTCCTGATGCTCTGCTGTATTTGAAGGACCACCTCACAGCCTTGCCCAGCTTTGGAGGTCTTATCGATGTCGAGAAATCAAATGTTCTCCGTGAACATCCAAATGAGATGACGGAATATCTCTGGCGATTGTTTGGGACAAATGAATCAAAGAACTTGCATGGCATGCGCGCGGTGTTGGATCAATTAGTTCAAACAAAACCGGAGCTAGAAGTCGATAGGCGAATTCAGAATTTGTATCGAAGAGTTCCTTCAAATGAGTGAATAAGCTTGCCTGTAGATATAAAGTCCGCGTTCACCATGACCACACTCAGTACACCTATCTCCCCCATCCCCCTGCAAGCCGAACCCGGCCATTTGATACGGCGGGCGCACCAGTTGGCGGTGGGGACGTTTGCCAAGACGCATGGCAAGCAGATCACGCCGGTGCAATACGCGGTGTTGCGCGCGCTGCAGGACACGCCGGGCATGGACCAGGTGACGTTGGCGGACCGGGTGGCGCTGGACACATCGACCACCGCCGACATTGCTGCGCGGCTGGATGCCAAGGGCTGGATCGTGCGGGAGTTGCTACCCCGCCGCCAGCGCGCACTGCGCCTCACGCCTGAGGGCGAAGCGGTGCTGGTCGAGATGCTGCCGCTCGTGGCGCCCATGTACGCGCAGTTGCTGGGCGCGCTGGAGCCGGCCGAGCGCGAAGAGTTTTTGCGCCTGCTGCGCAAGTTTGTTCACTTGAACACGCCAGCACCAGAAGACCAGGCCGATACGCCGGACGACGCCTCCAACGGCGCGTAGCCCAAGCCCCTCGGAAAGCCTCCGGCCAGCCGTCGGATACATCCCGCCTCAAGGGAAAACCCTCATCCCCAGCCCCTAGCCGTGGAATTGACTTCGGTCTATGATTTACTTCATTCAGCATACTGAATGTTGAAAATCATTGCCCTTTCCATCCAAGGAGCCAAGCCATGTTTCCTCTCAACACCTGGTACGTTGCCGCCCGCAGCGAAGAGATCCCTTCCGACCGCCCCTTGGGCCGCCGCATTTGCAACATCCCCATGGCGCTGTTCCGCAACAGCGCGGGCGTACCGGCCGCGGTGGAGGACTTCTGCCCGCACCGGGGCGCCCCGCTCTCGCTGGGCAAGGTAGAGGGCGACACCCTGGTCTGCGGCTACCACGGCCTGGCGATGGGCTGCGACGGCAAAACCGTGTCCATGCCCTGCCAGCGCGTGCGCGGCTTTCCGGCCAACCGCAGCTTCCCGCTGCACGAGGAGCATGGCTTTGTTTGGGTGTGGCCCGGCGACGCAGCCAAGGCCGATGTGGTCAGCATCCCCAAGTTTGAGTGGCTGGGCAACCCGCAGTTCGGCTACGGCGGCGGCTTGTACGAGATTGCCTGTGACTACCGCCTGATGATCGACAACCTGATGGACCTGACGCACGAAACCTATGTGCACAGCACCAGCATCGGCCAAAAGGAAATTGACGAAGTACCCTGCCAAACCCGCGTGGACGGCGACCATGTAATCACCGAGCGCTACATGGAAGGCATTGAGGCACCGCCCTTCTGGAAGATGGCGCTGCGCATGAATGGCCTGCCTGACGACCAGCTGGTGGACCGCTGGCAGATCTGCCACTTCACGCCACCCAGCCACATCATGATTGAGGTGGGTGTGGCGCTGCAGGGGCACGGCGGCTACAAGGCGCCGGACGAGTTCAAGGCCGCCAGCTGGGTGGTGGACTTCATCACCCCCGAAACAGACACGTCCATCCACTACTTCTGGGGCATGGCGCGCAAGTTCAAGCCGCAAGACACGGCGCTCACCGCCCAGATCCGCGAAGGCCAGGGCAAGATCTTTGCAGAAGACCAGGAAATGCTGGAGCGCCAGCAACAAAACCTGCTGGCCTACCCCGATCGCAAGCTGTTGATGCTGAACATCGACACCGGCGGCGTGCAGTCCCGCAAGGTGATTGACCGCGTGGTGGCTGCAGAGCGCAACCCGGCTGCAGCAGAGGCGGCGGCATGAGCGGGCCCGCCAACACGCCGGCAACGTTGCAGGTCAAGGTAGCGGCCAAGCGCACCGAGGCACAGGACATCTGCAGTTTCGAGCTGGTGGCCGCAGACGGCGGCGCCATGCCCGCCTTTACCGCCGGCGCGCACATTGATGTGCACCTGCCCAATGGCCTGGTGCGCCAGTATTCGCTGAGCAACGCGCCCAGCGAAACAAACCGCTATGTCATTGGCGTGCTGCGCGATGCAGCTTCCCGCGGCGGCTCCACCGCCGTGCACGATCTGGTGGCCGAGGGCAGCACACTTACCATCAGCGCCCCGCGCAACCTGTTCCCCCTGGACAGCGCGGCGCCCCACCACCTGCTGCTGGCAGGTGGCATCGGCATCACGCCCATGCTGGCGATGGCGGAACACCTGGCGGCGACCGGTGGCGAATTCACCCTGCACCACTGCAGCCGCAGCCAAGCGCGCACGGCGTTTGTGGAGCGTCTGGCTGCAGCGCCGTTTGCAGCACACGCCCACCACCACTTTGACGATGGCGATGCGTCTCAAAAGCTGGACATTGCCGCCACCCTGCAAAGCGCCCCGGCAGGTACCCACCTGTATGTGTGCGGTCCGCAAGGCTTTATGGACGCGGTGCTCAGCGCAGGCCGCGCCGCCAGCTGGCCCGAAGAACGCTTGCACCGCGAGTACTTTGGTGCCGCGCCCACCGCCAAAGCAGACGACGGCAGCTTTGAGCTGGAGATAGCCAGCACCGGCAAGGTCATCAAGGTGCTGCCCGACCAGACGGCACTGGAAGCGCTGCATGCAGGCGGTATCGATATCCCCATGTCATGCGAGCAAGGCGTGTGCGGCACCTGCCTCACCCGCATCAAAGCCGGCATGCCTGACCACCGCGACCAGTACCTCCTGCCCGAAGAACAGGCTGCGAACGACCAGTTTCTGCCCTGCTGCTCTAGGTCGAAGAGCGCGCGTTTGGTACTGGATTTGTAATCAAATCTGCCTCTGGCCCCCGCGCAATTTGCGCGAGCAGCTCCTGAATTAGTAGCACAAGCCGCCCCTGAGGCGGCTTTTTTTCGTCCATTGCAGGGCCGATGGGGAAAACCCTAGAACTTCTGGAGGCGCAATCGTTCCACAATCCGGCCAACTGGTCTTACCAATTTACCTTTTAACCAATCAACGTATGCCGTTTCAACCCATAGAGCCCCGCCGGCTGTACCGCCAGATTGCGGACCAGCTGCGCCAACTCATCCAAACCGGCGAATTCGCGGTGGGCAGCAAGCTGCCGGCCGAGCGCGACCTGGCCACCAAGATGGGTGTTTCCCGCCCGTCGGTGCGTGAAGCGCTGATCGCGCTGGAAGTGGAAGGCCTGATCGAAGTCCGCATGGGCTCGGGCATCGTGGTCATCGGGCGCGAAAGCGTGCGCATGCTGGACAACGCGCCCGGCCCTCTGGAAATCATCCGCGCGCGCCAGCTCATCGAATGCGAACTGGCTGCCTTGGCCGCCAAAAGCACCGACCCCACCCTGGTGCCTGACCTGCTGGAAACCCTGCGCGACATGGAAGCTGACATCGCCGCACGCACCCTGCCCATACGCGGGGACCGCGCCTTCCACATCCGCATTGCGCAGGCCAGCGACAACAGCGCTTTGCAAGCGGTAGTCACCCAGCTGTTTGACGAGCGCAACGGCCCCCTGTTCCAAAAACTGGGCGGCCACTTTGAGCGCGAAGCCACCTGGAAAGCCGCAGTGGACGAACACCGCGCCGTGGTCGACGCCATTGCCGCGCACGACCCCGACATGGCGCGCGCTGCCATGAGCGGCCACCTGGACCATTCGCACGAACGCTTCTCTGCCGGCTGGAACCAATTGCCGGAACTTACCACCAACCACCCAGCCCTATGAACCCTGTCATCCGCATCCACCCGCAAGACAATGTGGTCATCGCCCGGCAACAGCTGTTGGGCGGTACCCGCATAGAGTCTGAAAACGTCACCGTATCGGGCCTGGTGCCGCCGGGTCACAAAGTCGCCACACAGGCTATAGCTGCAGGAGAGCCGGTGCGCCGCTACAACCAAATCATCGGTGTCGCCACGCAGCCCATTGCAGCCGGCCAACATGTGCACACCCATAACCTGGCTTTCAGCCGCTTTGACCGTGGCCATGCAGTCGGTGGCGATGTGCGGCCTGTGGACTATGTGCAAACGCCAGCCACTTTTGAAGGCATCGTGCGCGGAGATCTGGCCAACGGGGGCCGTGTCGCCACCCGCAACTACATCGGCGTGCTCACCAGCGTGAACTGCTCAGCCACGGTTGCCCGCGCGATTGCGGATCACTTCCGCCGCGATATTCACCCCGAGGCGCTCGCGAATTTTCCGCAGGTCGATGGCGTCGTAGCCCTGACTCATGGCGCGGGTTGCGCCACGGACAGCGAAGGCGAAGGCCTGCAAGTGCTTAGACGCACATTGGCGGGTTATGCCCGGCACGCCAACTTTGCCGCAGTGCTGGTGGTGGGCCTGGGTTGTGAGACCAACCAGATTCAGGGATTGATGGCCCAGGAGGGTTTGCGTGAAGGTGCCAAGCTGGTGACGTTCAACATCCAAGACACGGGCGGCACCGCCAAAACCGTGGCGCGCGGTATTGAGGTTGTCACAAGCCTTTTGCCGGAAGCGAACGCCATCGAGCGCGTGCCAGTGCCTGCAAAGCACTTGGTGGTGGGCCTGCAATGCGGTGGGTCTGATGGCTACTCCGGCATCAGCGCCAACCCAGGCTTGGGGGCTGCGGTAGATCTGCTGGTGCGGCATGGCGGTACGGCCGTGCTGTCTGAAACGCCAGAGATCTATGGTGGCGAACACCTGCTGCTACAACGCGCAGTGTCGCAAGCCGTGGCAGACAAACTCGAGGCCCGCTTGCAGTGGTGGACCGACTACTGCGCCCGTAACAACGGAGAGTTGGACAACAACCCTTCCGCGGGCAACAAGGCAGGCGGCCTAACCACGATTCTTGAAAAGTCTTTGGGCGCCATCGCCAAAGGTGGCACAACGCCGCTAGTGGATGTGTATGAGTACGCCCAGCCTATCACCGCACAAGGCTTTGTTTACATGGATACACCGGGCTACGACCCCGTGTCAGCCACCGGCCAGGTGGCGGGCGGAGCCAACCTGATTTGCTTTACCACCGGTCGCGGCTCCGCCTATGGTTGCGCACCGACGCCATCCCTGAAGCTGGCCACCAACCACGCGCTTTGGGCCAAGCAAGAAGAGGACATGGACATCAACTGCGGCACGGTGATAGACAGCCAAGAGTCCGTAGAGCAACTGGGTGAACGCATCTTCAGGGAGATGTTGGCAGCGGCGTCCGGACGCAAGACCAAGAGCGAACTGCACGGGTACGGCCAGAACGAATTTGTACCCTGGGCATTGGGCGCAGTGATGTAATCAGGCATCTGATGGCAACCATGACACGCTTGCGCACCCTTACCGCCCTAGCTTTCACCACTGCTATGCTGGCGGCTTGCACCGTCGCGCCCGAGCGGGTTCCACCACGCAAGGTGGTGCCTGCCGATGCAACACAGGCACGGCCCCCCAGCTCCCCGCAGGTGGAGGCCACTACAAAGAACTACCGCATTGCACCAATGGAATCCAGCTTGCGCATTTTGGTGTACAGGGGCGGCACCATGGCGCGACTGGGGCACAACCATGTCATCAGCTCTGCCGACCTGCAGGGGCAGATATGGCGCGGAGCCACTGCAGAGAGCTCTGGGTTTGAGATAGAGGTACCGGTCAACACCCTGATCGTCGATGACAACGCTGCCCGGGCCGAAGAGGGAGAAGACTTTCCCCTCAACGTGAGTGAAGATGCCAAAGCGGGCACCAA
>JAIXVK010000460.1 GCA_027483085.1 Comamonadaceae bacterium
ACCAGCTTCGTCGTAGCCCATGGCCTTGAACTTCCAGACCGCGCCGATCTTTTTCAGCGACCCCACATGCGCGCCATCCGCTGTGTGGACCGCCAGCACATCGGCGTTTATGGGCAGCAACTGCAGAGGGCCAGACAAGGGGCCGGGCGGCACCAGGGCAAAGGTGGGCGTGAAATCGGGCGGCAGTGGAGGCGTGTGGGGCATGGCGCTGTTTGTATCGCAAAACGCGCAGCCCTTGTGGCTAGGCGGGCAGCGCCTCGCCCCAGTAGTGAAAAGTGAAAGGCCGCGGGCCGGTGATGTAGCGGGTTTGCAGGTCGGGCAGGGCAAAGCCCGTGGCCTGCAGCAGGGCAGGCACATCGCGCCCCAAATGGCAGCCACCCGCCACCTTGCCCCACAGCGGCTGCAGGCGCGCTTGCCAGCGCTGCACCGAGGCGTCGGGCGCGCGCCCGTGCTCGCAATACAGCAGCTTTCCCTTAGGCGCCAACACGCGGCGCATCTCCAGCAGGGCGGCGTGCGGGTCGGGAATGGTGCACAGCGTGTAGGTGATGAGCACGGTGTCAAAGCTGGCATCGGGCAGCGGGATCTGCTCTGCGGAGAGGCCGATCAAGTCCACCTGCAAGCCAGCACTGTGAATGCGCTCTTGCGCCAGCGGGTGCATCTGCAGGGCCGGGTCCAGGCCGGTGATGTGGGTGACGCGGGCCCTGTCGTAGTAGCGCATGTTTAGCCCCGTGCCAATGCCCACCTCCAGCACCCGCCCTTGCGCGCGCGGCACCACATGCTGCCGCATGCGCCCGATCATGGGCATGCCACAGACCATGTCCAGCGCCGTGGGCAAAATGTGCCGCTCATACCAGTTGGGTTGCATGGCTTGCAGTGTAGCGGGGAGGGTGCGGTTGGGCCTCAAATTTGCCTCTAGCGCACATGGAATATGCGCGGGCAGCTACTAAAAACGTAGCAATTGCCTCGTCAATAACTCGAGCTTTGGCATTGGACCACGTAGTACGATGGCGCAAAACACAGGGAGAAAGACTATGGCTACCAATACCAACCAAAAGCTTGCCGTGCTAATAGATGCGGACAACGCGCAGGCGTCCGTCATCCAAGAGCTGTTGGCCGAAGTGTCGCGCTACGGCACAGCCACGATCAAGCGCGCCTATGGCGACTGGACGACCACCAACCTCAAAGGCTGGAAAGAGGTGCTGCACAAAATGGCCATCCAGCCGATACAGCAGTTCAGCTACACCAGCGGTAAAAACTCCACCGACGCATCTTTGATCATCGACGCCATGGACGTGCTGCACGACGACACGGTGGACGGCTTCTGTTTGGTCAGCAGCGACAGCGACTTCACCCGCCTGGCCACCCGCATCCGCGAAGAAGGCAAAGTGGTTTACGGCTTTGGCGAACGCAAAACGCCTGAGCCCTTTGTGGCGGCGTGCGACAAGTTCATCTACACAGAGATTTTGCGTGTCAAGTCAGACGAGCCCAAGGTTGAAGCAGTTCCAGCAGACGCACCCGCTAAGCCCGTAGCAGAAGTAGCACAGTTGCCTGAATTGCGGCCCATGATATTGACTGCGATTGATGCAGTCGCTCGGGATGACGGATGGGCACCTTTGGGGCCTGTGGGTAGTCAGATGGGTAAAAACAACCCGTCTTTCGATCCTAGAAACTATGGATTTGCCCAGCTTGGCAAGCTCATGCGCAAGCAGGACTATTTGGAAATCAAAGAAGTCCCGATGGGTGAGGGGTCAACGAACGTGCATCTACATGTCCGTCGTAAAACTACGGCGGCGTCAAAGACCTAACTCTGCAAACAGCACTCTGGCCAAAAGGCTAGTTCAGTCGATTGCGCCAATAGCCCGGCTTGCGGTGCTGGTGTGCAATAGCTAAGACCAGCAGATCGTCGCCGTCTAGCGTGTAGACCACGCTGTATGGGAATCGGCGCAAGCGACAGCGGCGAATGTGCGGCATTAGCGGGTGCCACGCTTGTGGGAACTTTTCAATGAGTTGGATGGACTTGAGCGTCTCGATCAGAAATGCGTCGCCCAGACCGGGAGCCTGCCCGGCGTACCAGGTGATGGCTTCTTCAAGCTCCGCCTGCGCCGGCTCAAGCAAGCGGACGCTCATGCCCGCTTGACGTTGACTTGGTACTTGGCCAACACCTCGGAAAGGGCTACAGCCTTGATTTCCCCGCGTCGGTAAGCAGTAAGTCGGTCGTCTGCTTCTTTTGCCCACAGGGCGTCCAGCGCCGCATCGGGTTGATCAAGGCTGTCCAGAATGCGCTCCACCACTTCCATGCGCTCTTCGGGCGGCAGCTTGGCGGCTTGGGCGCTCAGGGCTTCAGCAGGGGTTGTCATAGCGGCTCCATGGGGTGGGTTGGTTCATGACTATAGCGCGGCAATCTGAGTCCGCCTCACGCCTGCCAAACCCCAAACCCGGCCGATTGCAGGTCTATGGCTACTTCGATTTCTTTGTCTACCGCGTCGTCGTAGCTCATGGGGTTGAAGCCTTCAAACAGGTCGGGCAGCAGGCGCAGGCCGTATTGCTGGGCGAAGCGGTTGGCCTGGATGCCGGCTTTGTGTTTGTCGAAGCGCACATCCGGGTCCAGCCCGGTCATGCCCACGTACACGCAGGGCTTGCCGTCCATATAGCCCGGGTTGTTTTTGCGAAAGCGGGGCTCCAGCAGCACGTCTTTGTGCAGCTCAATCACATACACATGGTGGTGTTTGCGGCGGGCCATGGGGCGAGTTGCCTGAGCGCGGTTACAGCACCCAATGCGTTTGCAACATCTGTGCGGGGGTGCGGGGCTCGTCGGGGTCGGTCACCAGGGTGATATGCCAGCCACCGTCTGCGGCTTGGGCGGCAATGCCCTCTACCTTGGGGGCACCTGCAAGCAGCTGCAGCTTTACTTGTCCGTCGGGCGAGACGATGCCAATGGCGGAGCCCACGCAGGCGCCGTCGTGGTAGCTGTCGTCGGTGCTTTCGGCCACGGCGCAAAAGGCCCAGGCGCCGCCGTGCAGGGGGGTGCCATCGGTCAGGCTCAGGGGCACGCCGTCCACCTCGCCCAAGTCCATGGTCTGCACATGGTGGGGGGCGGGCGGCTGGGGCTGCAGGCCTGCCAGCCACGGGGCGATGTGGCTCCACTCGTAGCGAATGCATGCGCTCAAGGCGTTGCCCTTGTTGCCCCGCTGCAGCAAGAGCAACTCGTTGCCCAGCAGGAAAGCGCCTTCGATGTTCAGGTCTGCAAACCGATCGCGCAGCGGCGCATACAGCGGCGCCAGATCGACGGTGCCCACCTGTCCAGCGGGGTTGCCCCGTGCATCCAGTGGCAGCAGCACGCCGCTTTCGCGCTTGGGCTTGGAGCCGGACCCCAAGGCCAGCAGGGCCCCGTGGGCGTGGCCGGGCAGGGGCGGCAGTTGGGCCAGGGTTTCGAGGTCGGGTTTGGCCTTTTTGCGCGCGCCCTTGTCGTGCGGCAAGTCGCCCTCCAGCAAGCGCAGCAGCGCGCCGGGTGCGTGCATAGCGCTGCTGACAAACACGCCCAGGTGCACCTCGTCGTCGGCCACCACATACAAGCGATCGCCCACGCGCACCAGGCCGCTGGCCGCACTCAAGTGCGCTACACCACGGGGGTGGTCTGCCGGGTTGAGCGTCAGCTGGCGCAGCAGTTGTGGGGTGAGGGTGGGGTGGGCTTGGGGCATGCGGCAGTATAGAGCGCACGGTTGCCGGATTTAAGAGAAATAGGCCACTAGCCCACGTGGAATATGCGTGATTAGCTACTAAAAGCGTAGCAAGTAGCAGTCAACAAATCAGGGTTTTAGGTAGCCCGCAATACGTCCAGCTGGCTTTTCAAGGCAGGCAGTGCAGATTTGACGGTATCCCAAACCACTTCAAGGTTGATGTCGAAGTAACCGTGCGCGATGCGGTTGCGCATCCCCCGCATGTTGCGCCAAGGAATCTCGGCATGACTGGCAGCAAATTCGGGGAATTGGTCCATCACCTTGGTTGCTGCCTCGCCCAGAACGATGAGGCTCATCACCACTGCTTGTTGGGTTCGCTTGTCTTGCATGAAGTCCGCTTGGGCCATGCCTTCGGTGAAAGTCTGCGCATCGGCAATCGCTTGCCGCATGTGGTCCAAGTAGTCTGGCAACCTGTTCAAGGTCATAGAGGGCGCGCTTCCCGGGCCACTATGTCGCGGAATTTGACGGGCAGGTCCTTGAGCGTGAGCACATCGACCGATACGCCCAGTATCTCTTGTAGTTCGTCTTGCAGGCCACCGAGATCGAACAAGGTGGTTCCCGGTAGTGGGTCCACCAACAAATCCAAGTCGCTGCCTTCGCGGTCATCGCCGTGCAGGGCCGAACCAAACACCCGTGGATTAACCACGCGGTAACGCGCTGCGGTAAGGCAAACGGCATCACGATGTTGGCGGAGGGCTTGGGAGGGGCGCATGAGCTGGAGTTTACCGGAGCAGCCTTCTATGCGCCAAATAGGCGTCGAGCGCAGGTGGAATATGCGCGAGTAGCTACTAAAAGCGTAGCGAAATTGCCTTTATCAAGCAGACCAGAGCCCCTGTGGCTTGCACCTTTACCGCTTGGCAGCCAGTATTTCCTGCCACGCTTTATCTGCCTGTTGGCGATAGGCTTTCCAGTCACCATTAAGCCAGCGCTGGCGGCCGCGCTCGGCGTAAAACATGTGCAGCTTGTTGTCAAAAAACTCCCACACCGAGCCGCTAGTGGGTATCAAGCCTTCGCCCAGCGACAGCCCGTTAGAGCAATGCCCGTTGTACTGCGGCGCATAGGCCGCGGGGTTGGCTGCAAACTTATCGGCGCTGGCCTTGGATGCAAAGCGCCAAGGCACGCCCAGGTACTGCACGGTAAACGTGCTGCTGCCTTCCACCACCTGGTGGCTGGCCTTGGCTTCGGGTGAGTAGTACGACACCGCATCTTTGCAACCAATGGCGGCACCATTCATCCAGCCGGTGCTCACAGGCTCGGTGGCATGGGCCAAGG
>JAIXVK010000219.1 GCA_027483085.1 Comamonadaceae bacterium
GGGTCTACCCGTTTGTGGGACCCGAACCGCTACAACCGGCCACGTTTCCTGGCCAGCCCGGACATGGCGCTCACCACCGGCCAGCCGGTGCAAGTCAACAGCCCGTATGGCGGCACCTTGCAACTGGTGTTCAGCAGTGCGACCCCGGCACAAACCGTGCGCTTGCGGCTGCGGGGGGTGGCCCGCCATCCGTTTCTGGACCAATCGGCAGGCGCGGGCGACCAGCCGGCGTTTGTGACAGCCCTGAATGCCGCCCAACACGAATGGGCCGAGATCAAGCTGGCGGGTATCGAGATCCATTCCCGCGCGGACAAAATGCGCGCAGTCATCAACACAGACTTCGGCGGCGATGTGGACCGCTTTTTGTCCGAGGTGAAAACTCTCTTTTTTGAAGACCTCTACCAACTGGCCGGCTTCGCGGTGCCGGGCAAGACCCTCACCGCCCATGTGCAGGCCATGTGCACCCAGTTCGGCTGGAACTGCACCGATGCCGCGCTCCATCGCATGCCGGGTACCCAGCACATCAATGTGGACAACTACGCCCAATGCGGAAGCGGTTGCTCAGGCAACCCCTATGACCAGGACTGGGGCCTCAACCCCCGTGGTTGGGGCGAAAGCCACGAGGTCGGGCACAACCTGCAAAAGGGCATGCACAAGGTGTATGACGACCGCAGTACCGAGGTGTCCAACAACCTGTTTCCCTTGCGCAAGGGCTGGCGCATGCGACTGGAGTTGGGTGACAACCGCTCGAACGACCGGGTCAACTACCGCTCGGCGTTCAATATGGTGATGGCCGCCAGAGCGGAGGCCGACCCTGTCGAGGGGGCCTATCAGCGTATCTGGGGCAATGCCGCCTACGCGGTGCAAAACGGCGAGCGCATGGCCTTTTACATGCAGTGGGTCCATTACTGGGCGCAACGGCAGGCCCATATTCCGACCGGCTGGGACATCGTGACCTTGCTCTATTTGCACCAGCGCCAGTTTGACGCAGTGGCCGCTGCCGACTGGGCCGCAAACCGCAGCGCGCTCGGCTACAGCACCTATGCCACCAAGCCCAGCCCGACGGGCAATGACAACCTGTTGATCACCCTGTCCTGGATCACCGGACGGGACCAGCGGGCCACGTTTGATCTTTGGGGTGTGCGCTACTCGGCGCAGGCGGCGGCCCAAGTGGCGGCATTCGGCTTCGCTGCCGAGCCGGCGCTGATGTATGTCAACACCTCCACCAACGACCACAGCACGGTGCGCAAAGTCGACATGTCGGCCGCAAGCCCCGCATGGCCTTTCTGATGACATGCCCTGGAGGCTTCTAGCCCTTATCAAGTCTGCGCACAACGCTATGTTTTTAGAAGCAATTTGAGCGCCACATAGGCGGCGCCCAGGCACACACTCAGGTGTAGCGCGCTCCACAGCAGATAGCGCCGGCGCAGGGCCTGCGGCGAGAGGGGGGAGAGCAAAAACAAGCGCCCGTCCTGCGGGGCGCGCAGCATGTGCACACCGGGTTGGGCCCGGATGTTGCGGTGTTCATGCTCTACCGTGCGCACCGCCAGGCGGCGGGCCAGCTCCCACTCCTGGAGGTCAATCTCCCCGTCGCGGTTCAGGTCGAAGCGCCGGTGCAGATCGGTGGGGTTTTGTTTCCAGGTGGTGAGCAGGGCGTTCACGTCTTCGCGCAAGCTCAATGCAGAGTTGGCACCGCCGATGGTGATGAATTCGCCCAGCGCATATAAGGTGCGGCCCCCGTGCAAGAGTTCTTCGACATGCTTGTGCTCGTTGGCATAGCGGGTCACGACTTCGGCGCCCATGACCTCGGCATGGTCGGGGTCAATGGTGCAACTGCCGCTACCGTCCAGCAGGTCAAAGGTGGCGCTGCTCACACCGCTGTCCACTTCGCGCCATTCGTCTTTGCTGTTGTTGCGCTCGTAGATCCGGTAACGGTACCAGATGCACGCGCTGTGGGTCAGCGGGCTGTAAATCAGGTCGGTGGTGCTGGTGCGGCCCTGGAGCTCCACATAGCCCTGCGCAGCCGAGGCAATGCGCGAGGTCGCGATATTGGCAATCGCCCGGGCACGGCGCAGGGAGGCCCCCCAGGCCAGCAAACCGATGGCGCTGGCGGCCCCGACGCACCAGAGCTGCGCACGCCCCGGCCCGAAGTGAAAAGCTGCACCGGCGGCGCCGGAATATGCCGCCGCCAGCAGGCCGTTCAGGCTCTGGCTGCGCACCCAGCGCAGGCCTGTGAGTCCCAAGTCCACGCCGCCCCCGCTCAGGCTTTGAATCGGGCGCTGACGTCCACGTCGGTGAGTTCTTCGGCGGTGAACTTGAGCAGTTCAAACGCCTTGAAGTTGAAGAGTCGCGCCACCAGCACACCGGGAAACTGCTCGATGCGCACGTTGTTGATATTGACCGACTCGTTGTAAAACTCGCGCCGGTCGGCGATGCTGTTTTCCAGGCTGCTGATGCGCGCTTGCAGTTGCACAAACTGCTCGTTGGCTTTCAGGTCGGGGTAGCTCTCGGCCAAGGCAAACAACTGGCCCAGGCCGCTGCGCAAACCGGTCTCGGCCCGGCCCACGGCGGCCACGTCTTGCGACTCACGCGCGCTAGACACCTTGGCCCGGGCTGCAATCACCTTCTCCAGGGTGGCTTGCTCGTGTTGCATGTATTGCTTGCAGGTGTCGATCAGCTTGGGCAACTCGTCATGGCGCTGTTTGAGCAGCACATCGATGTTGGCCCACGCTTTGGACACCGCGTTTTTGACCTCCACCAGGCCGTTGTAGAGGCTGATCAGGTAAAACACCGCGACCGCCAAAACCACCCAAAACATCACGCCCATTGCCAACCCCTTGTCGTAAATTGATGAATAAATACCTTGCTAGCGCTCATGAAATATGCGCAGTCAGCTATCTAATTTATAGCGCAAAAATTTTGCCGGGATTCAGGATGTTGTGCGGATCCAGCGCCCGCTTGATAGTGCGCATCATCTCCACTGCGCCGTTGCCGGTTTCTTCGACCAAAAAGCCTTGCTTGTGCAGGCCCACGCCGTGCTCGCCGGTGCAGGTGCCGCCCAGCTTGAGCGCACGCGCCACCAGCTGGTGGTTGAGTTGCTCGGCCAGCTCACGCTCGGCCGGAATCGCGGGGTCAATCAGGTAGCCCATGTGGAAATTGCCGTCGCCCACGTGGCCGACCAGGAAGAAGGGCAGGCCGGCCTCTTGCGCCTCGGTCACGCTGTCCAGGAGGGCGTCGGCCAGGCTGGAGATGGGTACGCAGGTATCGGTGGTGATGGCCTTGCAGCCCGGGCGCGACTGAATACCGGCAAAGTAAGCGTTGTGCCGCGCGGTCCACAGGCGGGTGCGCTCCTCGGGCGTTTCGGCCCACTCGAACGCTGCGCCACCGAATTCGGCCGCAATGTCTTGCACAGTCTGCACCTGTTCCTTCACGCCTTCGGGTGAGCCGTGAAATTCCATCAGCAGCATGGCGCCTTCGCGCAGCGTGAGCTTGGAGTGCGCATTGACCATGCGGATGGTGTTCTCGTCCAGCAGCTCGCAGCGCGCAATCGGCACGCCGAGCTGAATGAGCTGGATGGTGGTGTTCACCGCGTCTGCCAGACTGTTGAATGAGCAGGTGGCTGCCATCACTGCCTCGGGCAGCGGGTAGAGCTTGACGGTGACTTCGGTGATCACGCCCAGCGTGCCTTCACTGCCCACCATCAGGCGGGTCAGGTCGTAGCCGGCACTGCTCTTCTTGGCGCGGGTGCCGGTGCGGATGATTTCTCCGCTCGCAGTCACCACTTCCAGGGCCAGCACGTTCTCGCGCATGGTGCCGTAGCGCACCGCGTTGGTCCCGCTGGCACGGGTGGCGCTCATGCCGCCAATCGTCGCGTCTGCGCCGGGGTCGATGGGGAAGAAGAGGCCGGTGGATTTGATCTCGTCATTGAGCTGCTTGCGCGTCACGCCGGGCTGTACGGTGACGGTCAGGTCCTCGGCGTTGATGGAAAGCACCTTGTTCATGCGGCTCACATCCAGGCTGATGCCGCCTTGCACTGCCAGCAAGTGGCCTTCGAGCGAAGAGCCCACGCCGAAGGGAATCACCGGCACCAGGTATTGCGCCGCCAGTTGGACCGCATCGCTCACGTTTTGTGTGTTTTCCGCGAACACCACCGCCGAGGGTGGCGGCACGTCAAAGGCCGACTCATCGCGCCCGTGCTGCTCGCGCACCACCAGTGCGGTGGAGAGCTGGTCGCCGAAGCGGGCCTTGAGGGCGTCCAGCAA
>JAIXVK010000244.1 GCA_027483085.1 Comamonadaceae bacterium
GAAAACGCTGAAACCCATGCCCCATCTGCTGGTGAGTACATCCAGCATCACCTGCAGCATTTGCAGAAAAACTTTGACTTCGAAAGCGTTAAGCAAACGAGCATTGTTGACTTCAGCCTATTTAACCTCGACTCCGTATTTTTCTCGGTAGTTTTGGGTGTCTTAGGCTGCTTCTTGCTGTGGAATGCTGCTCGCAAGGCGACATCTGGTGTTCCCGGTCGTTTCCAGGCTGCTGTTGAAATCCTGTCCGAAATGGTGGAGAACCAGGCCAAGGGCGTGATTCACAACGCCACTAGCCGCAAACTGATTTCTCCTTTGGCCTTGACCGTGTTTGTCTGGATTTTCCTGATGAACGCGATGGACATGCTGCCAGTCGACCTGATTCCTGCCATCTGGCACAGCGCGGGCCCAGCATTGGGCTTCAAGGATTACATGCGTGTGGTTCCGACTGCCGACTTATCTACGACACTGGGCTTGTCCTGCTCCGTTTTGTTTGTCTGCTTGGTTTACAACATCAAGATCAAGTGTCTGGGTGGCTGGGCGCACGAATTGATTGCTGCACCGTTTGGTGATCACTGGGCTCTGTACCCCGTGAACTTCCTGATGCAGATGATTGAATACCTTGCCAAAACCGTGTCCCATGGCATGCGGTTGTTCGGCAACATGTTTGCAGGTGAGTTGGTGTTCATGTTGATTGCCCTGATGGGTGGCGGCTGGGCGCTGTCGGCAACCGGAGTTGGTTTGGCCATTGGCCACATCGTCGCCGGGACCGTGTGGACACTGTTCCACATCCTCGTGATCACCTTGCAAGCCTTCATCTTTATGATGTTGACGCTGATCTACACCGGTCAAGCGCACGACGCACATTGATGTAACTTTTCTCTGTTTCGTTTTTCTTTTTTCTTTTCCACTAACTTTTAGGAGCTTCTCATGGAAAACATTCTCGGCCTCGTGGCACTGGCTTGCGGTTTGATCGTTGGTCTGGGCGCTATCGGCGCATCTATCGGTATCGCACTGATGGGTGGCAAGTTCCTCGAATCTTCTGCTCGTCAACCTGAATTGATGAACGAACTGCAAACCAAGATGTTCATCTTGGCTGGTCTGATTGACGCTGCGTTCCTGATCGGTGTTGCTATCGCTCTGCTGTTCGCATTCGCCAACCCCTTCGTTCTGAAGTAATCAACGGCCCTTCACGTTAGAGAAGGAATCAAACCGTGAACATCAACGCTACCCTGTTCCTGCAGGCTATCGTTTTTGCGATCCTGGTGTGGTTCACGATGAAATTCGTGTGGCCCCCGATCACAAAAGCGCTGGACGAGCGGGCACAGAAAATCGCCGACGGCCTCGCTGCCGCCGACAAGGCAAAGGCGGAACTCGCCAATGCCAACAAGCGCGTGGAAGCCGAACTGGCTACATCACGCAATGAAACTGCAACCCGCTTGGCTGATGCCGAGCGCCGTGCCCAGACGATTGTCGAAGAAGCCAAGGCTCGCGCCGTGGAAGAAGGCAACCGCATCATTGCCGCTGCAAAGGCTGAAGCCGAGCAGCAGTCCGTGAAGGCCCGGGACGCTTTGCGTGAACAGGTCGCCGCTCTCGCCGTCAAAGGTGCTGAGCAGATCCTGCGCAAGGAAGTCAATGCTGGTGTGCACGCAGATTTGCTGTCGCGCCTGAAGACTGAGCTGTAAGGGAATCACATGGCTGAACTTGCCACCATCGCCAGGCCTTATGCCGAAGCTTTGTTCAAGGCTACGCAAGCGGACTTGAGCGCTGCAGCTGTGTGGCTGGACGAACTTGCTGAAGTTGCGCAAAACAGCCAACTCCAGCAATTCGCCGGCAACCCCAATAGCTCCAACAACCAAGTCTTTGACTTGGTTGCAGGTGTTATCAAGGCTGCACTGCCTGAGCAGGGAAAGAACTTCCTGCGCACTGTGATCGATAACGGACGCCTCGCCGCGTTGCCGGAAATCGCAGCCCAGTTCCGTGCACTGAAGAACGCCCAAGGCGGCTTTTCTGATGCCGTTGTGTACAGCGCCTTCCCGATCGATGCAGCTGCATTGGCGGAAGTCGCCGCTTCTCTCGAGAAGCGTTTCGGCCGCAAACTCAACCTTTCTGTTGAGTTGGACGCTGAATTGATCGGCGGTATCCGCGTGGTGGTGGGTGACGAAGTTCTTGACACATCCGTCAAGGCCCGTCTGGAACAAATGAAAGTGGCTCTTTCAGCGTAAGGCCTGGCCTTTTGCTGACAGCCCAACCAAAGAAAGAAGGAAAGAGTCATGCAACTCAATCCCGCAGAAATTTCTGAATTGATCAAGAGCCGCATTGACGGTTTGTCCGCGAGCGCAGACATCCGCAACCAGGGTACCGTGGTTTCTGTGACCGACGGTATCTGCCGCATTCACGGTCTGTCCGACGTGATGCAGGGCGAAATGCTGGAATTCCCCGCTGGTAGCGATGGCTTGCCCACCTACGGCTTGGCACTGAACCTGGAACGTGATTCCGTGGGTTCCGTGATCTTGGGTGAGTACGAGCACATCTCTGAAGGCGACACTGTGAAGTGCACAGGCCGCATCTTGGAAGTGCCCGTGGGTCCCGAGTTGCGTGGTCGCGTGGTCAATGCTTTGGGTCAGCCCATCGACGGCAAAGGCCCTATCAACGCCAAAATGACTGACGTGATCGAAAAGGTGGCACCTGGTGTGATCGCCCGCGAATCCGTGAGCCAGCCTATGCAGACCGGCCTGAAGTCTATCGACTCCATGGTTCCCGTCGGCCGTGGTCAGCGTGAATTGATCATTGGTGACCGCCAGACCGGCAAGACTGCCGTGGCAATCGACGCGATCATCAACCAGAAGGGTCAGAACATGACCTGCGTGTACGTTGCGATCGGTCAGAAGGCTTCTTCTGTCAAGAACGTGGTGCGCGCTCTGGAACAAGCCGGTGCCATGGAATACACCATTGTAGTGGCTGCTACCGCCTCTGAATCTGCAGCGATGCAGTACGTGTCTGCCTACTCTGGCTGCACCATGGGCGAGTACTTCCGTGACCGTGGCGAAGACGCTTTGATCGTGTACGACGACTTGTC
>JAIXVK010000288.1 GCA_027483085.1 Comamonadaceae bacterium
TCAGCAGCCAAATGACCGAGCCGACTTCAAAAATCAAAATGCCTTGCGAGCGGCCCAGTGCATACAGCAGCAGCCCTAACACAAACACCGGCCAACCCCAGGCGCTAGGTCGCTCGCCGTGGCTAGCATCAAGCATGGCGGGCCAGTTGCGGTAAATCAGCCAACACGAAATGCCCAGCACGATAGGGCCGTGCATTTGGGAGTCTTCCGCCCAGACACCGTTAAACAAGTCGTACAGGCTGGGTAGGTACATCACAGCCAGCCCTAGCATGACGGGTAGCCAGGCCAGTAGCTGTTCGGGAAGCGCGGGTTTGCCGGTGTCAACGTGGTTCATGGTGGAGCTCATGCGTCGTTCAGCACCGAGCCCACCAGCGCAACACCGCTGTCTTGCAGGCGGCGGGCCAGTTGGGTGGCGCGGGGCACCAGGCTCACATGCTGGCGGGCCACCAGCAAGGCGGCGCCAGCGCGGGCGGCGGTGATTTCGGCGTCGGCAAAGTCGCTGCCGGCTGGGGTGTCGATGATGATCACGTCAAACTGCTGGCTGGCTGCGCGCAGCAAGTCACCAAAGGCCGGCCGGCCCAGCAGCTCTTGCGGGTTGGGTGGGGTGGCACCTGCGGGCAGCACTGCCAAGCCCGGTAGGCCGGGAATGAGCTGTGCTGACTCGAGGCCCGCGCGGTTGGCCAGGATGGCAGACAACCCGGCGCTCTTGCCCAGCTTGAACAGGGCTTGTTGCCCGCGCTCAGGCTTCGAGCGCATGTCCGCATCAATCAGCAAAGTGCGCTCGCCCTGCTGGGCAAACACAATCGCCAGGTTCGCTGCCACAAAGCTGCGGCCCTCACCATTGCCCGGGCTCACGATGGCCATGACTTTGCGGGCGGGGTCGGTGTTAAACCAGCGCAACATCAGCTGGCTGCGCACGGCGCGCAGGTTTTCGCCCACGCGGCTGAAGGGTTTGTAGGCGGCTACCAACTCGGGGCTGACGCTTTGGTCTTGGTCGCTGAGGTACGAGTAGTCAAACTGCTTGCTGAGTGCAAAGTCGATGTCGTCTTTGCTCAGCACCTTCAGGGCCAGGGCTGCCTCGCCGAACTGCACCTGGTCTTTGCGCTGGCGCTCGACGATGCGAGCCGCGTCTTCCACCGTGAGGCGGCCGGTGGCAACCAGAATGTCGCCAATGGTTTTGGTGCTGTTGTTCATGAGCGGGCTCCCAGGGCGGTGCGTTTAAACATGCCCGATGCCGAGCTGATAGCGCCCAGCACAGGCAGCTCCAGAGCCTCGACCAGGTCTTCAGTAGAGCGGACACGGCGGTTCATTAACTCCAGCAGCAGTGCCAGACCAACGCCCAGCAGCGTGCCCAAAAACACCGACACCAGCACGTTGAGCAGTACACGGGGTTTGGAGGGGTCTGGGGGCGGGCTAGCGGGGTTGAGCACCGCAATATTGGTTTGGTTGGTTTGGCTCTCGATATTGGTTTGCGATGCGCGTTGGCTCACGATTTCGAACGCGCGCTGGGCGGATTCGATGTCGCGGCGCAGCACATTGAGCTCGTCGCGCTGTTTGTTGAGCTCTAGCACACGGGCTTTTTGGGCGGCCAGGGCGCCTTGCAACTGGGCCTCGCGCTGCTTGCCGACCTGGTAGGTGGTGTCGATAGAGGCAGTGATTTTGCGGGTCTCGGCGTCCAGCTGAGCTTTCAGGGTAGCGAGCTCGGCCTCGCTGCGCTGGATTTGCGGATGGTTTTTACCCAGATTGCCGCTGGTCTCGGTGATCTTGGCTTCCAGGCGGGCAATGTCGGCTTTGAGGCCGTTAATGAGCGGGCTTTGCATGACTTCGGCCACGGTGTCGGCTTTGCTGTTTTGGCGCTTGCTTTGGCTGTCGGTCGTCATGGCTTGCACGCCGGTGAGCTGGCTGCTGGTCTCGTTGAGTTTGGCGGTTTCAAAGTCCATGCGCTCATCGGCAGAGGTAATACCGTTGGCCTGCTGGTAGTCAGACAGGGCTTGCTGCGCAGCCTCCAGGCGGCCGCGCGCTGTTTTGGTTTGCTCTTCAAAAAAGGCAGCAAACTGGCGGGCCGGGGCGACACGCAAGTCAAGGTTCACATCCATGTAAGCCTGGGCGAATGCGTTGGCAATGGCTGCTGCAAACTGAGGGTCTGCACCGGTGTAGTTGATGTTGATGACGTTGCTCTCGCGGCTGGGCTTGACGTCTAGGTTGCGTTGCAAAGCAGCAGCCAGCCAGTCGCGCAGCAGGCCTTGGCCTTGGGTGGCCTCTTGCCACTGGGCTTGCACCGCAGGGTTGCTTTCCATGCGCAGGTTTTTCACCACGGCTTGGGCGACGCGGTCGCTGTTGATGATGTCCACCTGGGTGGCCATATAGCCGGGCGCCATCATGCCTTGCAGCATGAGGCCGCTGACCGGGTCGGGCGAGCGCACGTCGAGCACCACAGCGGCGCTGGCGGTGTATTGCTTGGCCATCAGCAGGCTCACGGTCACGGTGGTGGCTACGGTGAGCGCAAAGGCGAGCAGGGCGATCATCCAGCGGGCCCGCAGGATGAGCAGAAATTGTTGGAGTGTCATGGTCAGTGGGGCCCGGTTTAGAAGATGCTTTCTTTGACGTAGAGCACGTCATTCGCTTGCACAGCGTCGGTCAGCTGGGGCTCGATTTGTTGCACGCTGCCGTTGGGCAGTTTGCGGTGCAGGCGCAGGCGCTTTTCAGAGCCACGGGCGTTGGGGCCGCCGCCTTGGGCCAGAGCTTGCATGATGGTCATATCGCGCTCAATGCGGAACGAGCCGGGGCGCTGCACTTCGCCATAGATAAAGAACACCGGTGCGCGGTGCACATAAATGGTGTCGCCGCCCTGCAGCAGCAGGTTGTCTTGGGTTTTGTTGCCCAAGAAGATGTTGGGGATATCAATCTCTTTGCGGAAGGGCTTGCCATCGCGCACGCCGCTGACCACCACCACATCGTCACCACCAGCGGTAGCGCCACCGGCGTTGGCCAGCATGTCGCTCAGGCGGGTGTTAACGGTTTCCAGCGGAAAGCGGCCGGGCCGTGCCACTTGGCCCAGCACAGACACTTGGTTGCCACGGATCTGGATGAGTGCAATATTGACTTGTGGCTTTTGAATGAAGCCGCCGTTTTGCAGGGCGTCGGCAATTTTCTTTTCAGCTGCGGCGACCGACAGGCCACCCAAGGGCACAGCGCCGATCAGCGGGTAGGTGATAACGCCGCTCTCAGACACGCGGGTCTCGATGGTCAGATCGGGGTTTTGGAACACTTGCACCCGGATGGTGTCGCCCGCGCCCAAGGGGTAGTCGGCTTTGCCGTCTTGCGCGTGGGCTGTGAGAGCACCCAAGGCCAGCAGGCCTGCGGTCAGGAGTTGTAAAAGCTTGTTCATGGTGGGGGAAACCTCGGGTGGCAGAGTTACAGGGCCGTGGGGCTTATTTCAGGCCGGAGATGCCTTTGTCGATGACGGCTTTGGCCTTGTCATCCACAGCGGGGGCCAGCACGGGCTCTGCGGGCAAGACAGGGGCAGCAGCAGCGGCGGGCGCAGGGGCAACTGCGGGCGCTGCAGCTTTGTCAAACTCACCCATGTAGCTGATTTTGGTGTTACTGCGCAGTTGCTTGAGGTTGGCGGCCACAGCCTCGCCAGCACGCTGGTTGGTCAAAAACTGCTCAATGCGGGGGAGTGCAGCTGCCTCGGGCACTGCAGATTGCTGGGACGAAACCACACGCACCATGGTGATGGCCTGGGGTGCCTCGATCACAGTGGCTTGGCCATCTTTAAGGGCGTGGATTTTGGGCAGCACATCCAGCGGGATCTGCTCAGCCGCGCGGGTGGCGCCGCCGCCATTGAACTGGATGTTTTTTGCCTTCAGGGCTGCGGCCATTTCTTCGGCGCTTTTACCGGCTGCCACCAGTTCCTTGAGGGTGGCGGCTACGCCCGGCGCGTTGGGCGCCACGATTTCTTGCACATTGAAAATGCGGCGCTCGCTGAACAGCTGGGGGTTGCTGGTGTAGTAGTTTTTGATGTCTTCTGGGCTGGGCTTGGCCACGCCGGCACTGATTTGCTGGATGTAGGCACGGGCCAGGATGTCGCGGCGGGCAGCCTCAATTTGCGAGACGACGTCGGGTGTGCGATCCAGCTTTTTCTCGGTGGCTTGTCCGACGGCGAGCTGTTGGTCGATCAGCTTTTCGAGCACTTCGCGGCTCATGGCTTGCACTTGCTCGGCATTGGCGCCGCTGGTGTTGGTGCGGCTCAGAACCTGGTTGATCTGGTGCACCGAGATTTCTTCGCTGCCCACTTTGGCGGCTACCTGGGTGGCGACTTTGGTGTCTTTTTTGTCGCCGCAGGCGACCAGGGTCAGGGCGATGGCGGCTGCCAACACGGTGGCGGTAAAGCGTGTGGTGTTCATGGTGCGGTCCGGTTAGTAGGTGAGTTGTGCGGTAAAAAACAGCATGGTGCTGTCGTAATCGAGGTTGGCTTGGTTCACGCCACGGCTGCTTTGTTGCAGGGATGCGCTCAGGGCCAGTTGTTCGTGGGCCTGCCAGTTCACCGACAAGGTGGTGTCACGGGTGATGTCTTGGCGGTTGTTGCTGGCAGTGGTGCTGGGGCTGCCCAAGTAGCTGCGCTGGGCCCAGTCGTTTTTCAGGCGCAAGCCGACTTTGGGGCTGATTTGCCAGCCGGCTGACACACTGATTTTGTCGGTGCCGCTGTAGTTGCTGTTACTGGTGGCATAGGCATCCAGCGTATGGCTGATGCTGGTGCTGAGGCTGGTTTTGCCGGTCAGGGCCCAGTCGACACCGGCGCCGAAGTTAAAGCCGTTGTAGTCGCGCTGGCCGTAACGGGGGTGGGTGCGGTTGATGTGGGTCAGGTTGGCGTTGACCGTGCTGCCGGTGCCCATGAGCCAGCGCAAGCGCAGGTCGTTGTCGAGCTGGGTGTATTGGTCGTCAAACGCGCTGGTGTTGGGCACCGGCCGGTTGAGGTAGCCGCCTTTGTTGGTGCGCATCAGGTAGCTCAAAGAGCTGCCGGTCGCAAATTGATAGCGCACGCCGCCGTCTACCGCATTGGTGGTGAAGTCGCTGCCGGTGACCAGACCGGCTTGGTTTTCTTGGCGGATGGTGCTGGCACCTGCAATCAGGCGCCATGGCCCATCTAGCGCGTAACTGGCGTCAAAGCGGGTGGTGGTGTCCAGCCGCAGGTTGCGTTGTTTGACGTTGGTGGAGTCCGTAAAACTATTGAGCGTTTCTTTGCGGTCGGTGCTGAATTTGCCGGTGAACTTCGGGGTAACGGCCCATTCCCAAGAAGCGTTGTAGTTGTTGGCGGTGAAGCTGAGGTAGCTGAAGTTTTGGTAGCTGTAGTCCACCAGGGTCAGGTTGACAGCCAGAGTTTGTAGACTCTGGCGGGTGTTGAACCCCAGCCCGAGGGTGGTTACGCCGATGGTTTCAGCAGCGCTGCTTTTGCCGATTGTGTTTTGCAGGTTGGTGCTGGATGGCAGGCGAAAAAGGTTGCTGTCGGTTTGCACCGAGTAGCCAGCGCTCAGGGTCAGCGGGTCTTGCTGCGAGAAAACCGGGGCCGAGCCCAGCAGTGCCAGGCTGGCTGGCAAGAGAAGGTAGTGGCTGCGCATGGATTAATAGGCCTGTTGGTCTTTGGCCACCAAGCGCACGGTGCGCAAGATGATGTGAATGTCCAGCCGGAGTGACCAGTTGCGGAGGTAGTCA